>CAZCLS010000445.1:0-3959 GCA_964499565.1 uncultured bacterium | reverse complement strand
ACCGGACGAGTCATATGAATACCACCAATTCACGTAAGACTGCTACTGGATCATCGCGCGGTGTCGCCCTGATTGCAGTTTTAGCGGTACTTACAGTTCTGGCAATACTGGCCGGGACGTTTGCCATATTTATGAATCTGGAACATAGAATCGGCGCGGGAAATATCAATAAAGTTCAGTCGGACCTGCTGGCCCAATCAGCTCTTGAGCATGCCATGTCTCTGCTGCAGGATGATTTGCATGAAAATCCGGGCTGGGACGATCCCGGTGAAGAGTGGTCTGTATATTTTTCACCACCACGCCAGCCGGATGATCAATGTGTCGATATCCTCGGTTTGCCAAAAATGTATGAGCGCCTGAATCGCGGTAAATCACGCTGGATTTATGTTAAAAACACTTCAGGCGCTGTCGTCGGTCGCTATGCTGTCCTGATCGAAGATGAAGCCGGAAAAATCAATCTGAACCGTGCCTCTGCCCTCTCTTCCGCTATGCAGAATCAGGGTATCGATACCTTTGAAATTATTCTGTCCGATGGTAAAACGCGCGGGTTGCCGATTCCCCTGGCTATGGCTCAAAGAATCCTTAACTATCGCTACGGCACTGATAACGCCCCCGGTCAGGCCCACCGTGATGATAATCGTAATGAATCAAAATTCTCTACTGACTTGATTGATAATGACGCCGATTGCGTATTTGATGAGCGCGACGAAGGAGTGGACGAGCCCCAGGAATATTACGCCCGGAATCCCACCTGGGATGATCGCGCCTTCGCAACGGTCAGCGAAGTCGGCGATGTGTGTAGCCCGAATAAATCGCTTTCCCCAGGAGCCCTGGCTCTTATCCGTAAATTCAGCACGGTCAACAGCAGCAGTCTTGACGTCTTCTGGGACGCAGATGAAAAAACCTGGCTTAAAAAAGTCAATTTGAATGTGGCCGACCGTAATCAGCTTAAACGGGTGCTGCGGCGCGCTAACCAGGAAATGCAGTTCGAACAGAGCGCCTCCAGCCTGCGGCAGCTCGTGTCGAATGTCATCGATTATCGTGATGAGAATCACGCCCTGTCTACGGTGGGGAGTGATTACGGCGTCGAATCGGTCTGCTTTAATGAAATCATGGCCCATGATATGAGCATGACCTTCCTGGCTCACTGGCATAACGGCGGCTGGGTGCCCACCTACGGATTCAGTCCTAACAGTGCCCGGATGTATTTTGCCGAAGGTGTCTGGATGGAAGCCGATTATCCGAATAATTTCTGGAAAGTCAGCAGCTTTAATAAAAGCGGCGGTGATTTTGTCTTAACTCTTGACGAACCGGAACGTCCCTGCGGAGCGGGCGGGCGGCAGGATATTGAACAGGGCCAACGCGATTTCTATAAAATGGAACTACCCTGGCCGGCCAATCTATATAACGGCAGCGAGGCTTACTTGTATCAGGGTAACGCTACGGTTAAAGGCACCTATACGGTTGTTCAGAGTTATGCCGGATCGGATCGCAAGGTGCTGATTAGCCCCAAAGGCAGCGCGGACCGCACCTTCGCCAACAGTATCACCAATCAGAATAATATCACCTGCCGTATTCGCAATACCTGGGTCGGAGGCTTCAGCGGCGTTTTTGCCTCCGAACCGCGACGCCATATCCGCTGCTTTTTCCCGGTGAGTATACGCGCCCTCAGCAAAGATTACTATTACCGCTGCTACATCAATGACACCGCCGAGTTTGATGCCTCTAAAATCGAACTGGACCTTGATGGTGATATCAATTCCTATAGTACTGTAACAACCAAAGACCGTACCTTTGTCTATAACAACGGCAAACCGGTGCGGGCCAATGAATACGGTTTTATGGAAGTAACGGTCACGTCTCCGGATGGGTGCAGCGCCAGTAAACCGATTAACCTGGACAATATCCTGTTTAAACGGCCGGATGTCGTTGAACTTATCAATGTTTCCGATAATCCCATCAGCCTGCGCAACTGGCGCGTTGTGATGAATACCGGCGTGTCCGCTGAAACTCTGGCGGTGATAGATAAAGCCCGCTATTACAGCGATAAACAAGGCGGCCGGTATGACGATCCCAATCCCCGTATTCCTCCTGACGGATTTTTTTATCTGACCAATGACCGGGATTTGTTTGCTATGGAATATTGCAGCGGCAATCCGTCATACGGAGACGGGAAAATGGAAAATATTCCCGTGTTTGAACTGCCGGACCGGACGTGGGGTATTACCTATCCGATTATCGCCGTCGGTCCGGAAGCCGGTCATGTGTATGCCTTCAAAGTTGATGGAGCTTTTTGGAAAACTGATCAGCTGAAAAATGAAATAATCATGATTCTTGCCCAGCGCGGCAAAAGCGAGTATAATCCCAACGGTATAATCGAAACGATTCATCGTAATACGCGCGATACACTCTATAAAGGCTCGGGCTGGCAGTGGAAGGATCATAAAAATCTAAAAGTAGGTGACCGCGTTATGGTCCTGGGTTTGCCGCGCCAGGGAGGATTTGTATCCTTCACGCTCAAAAATGAATATAATCAGATTACCGCCCGCACTACCACCTATGGGTCCACCGAAGAAGACGAGGTGGGCTACTCAACTGAAAAAGTCGATCCGACCCATTATACCTGGTTGAAAATCAGGAAACCAACGATAGGTGGTGATGATCGCATAGCCCGTAATCAGTCCACCCTTCGTCCTGATTACGCCAAGCCGAATATCAAAAACAACAACTATACATCTGTCGCTGAAGTGCAGAAGGTACGCAAAGCGGATGACTGGGAAAACCTGGGCACGAAAAATGGTCGCGAAACTATCCAGGCCCTGAAAGTGCTCTCACGCTATTTTACCGTTGCCGGTGTGCGCCTTGACGCGGAAGACGATGGTGCGCACCTTAGCGGATGGGCTCCATCTTTCGGTACAGTTTCAAAACCCGGATTGAACCTTGTTACAGCCGGAAACAGCGCCTGGAAACCGAGCGTCTGGGCAGGCCAGAAACTAGTTATGCTTTCCGGAACGTGTAAGGGAGAAGAATTCGTTATAACCAATAATACCCGCGACAGTATCATGACGGATGGTTATTCTACGAAAAATCGCGAAACCCTGCGCGTGAAACCTGGCGACCGCTTCAGTATCGGACCGGCCTATGGTACGCCGCTGTATTATACCCGTACCAGCAATGATGAAGGAATCTGGGAGTGGAAAGATAAACAACTCGAAAAAACAAATTATGGCCTGTATCTGTTTGGCTTGAACGACTCGATTAAAACGACGGAATTCCTTGAAGAAAACTGGAACGCCGATCTGAGCGTTGCTGTCTATAATTACCGTACTGAAGAGTTTGAAGAATTGCCGCTCCGTGACGCGCTTAATCAGCGTGAAGAGTTTATTACCACCCGCGGAAGCACCCGTCTCCAGTATGATAAATCAGACGGGATTTACTGCGGCATTATCAGGGCCGACCATATTTCCTCCAGCGGCGGCATGAAATTACAGCTGATAGCGCATAACCTCGAAAATGAAGATTGCTCAGGCTTTGCCTGGTTCGATTATGTGTACCTAACTCCCGGAGTCACGGATGGCAAAATTAATATCAATACTGCCAGCCAGCGCGTCCTGACGGCTTTGCGTGGCATTACTCCCAGTCTGGCTGAAAATATCGCGGCCGGTCTGGATGCCTTCGGTCATAAATCCTTGAAACCCTATAAAGAAATTGCGGACATCCTTGATGTTGCAGGTTTCAATCCCGATAATTATGGCGGTATCTGCAACCTGATTACCATCCGCAGCGATCAGTTCCGGGTCGCCGTAATTGCCCAGTCCCTCAGGGACGCCGACAACGATGGCACATTCCAGCCCGGCAACGGCGATGAAATCACCGCCGAATCCCGCACCGATGTCGTTGTCGACCGCAGTGAACTCACCGACGGCGACCCCGACACCTTCCGCATGCACATCTTATAA
>CAZCLS010000444.1:0-3967 GCA_964499565.1 uncultured bacterium | reverse complement strand
TGCACTCCCATGGCTACAAAGTATCGGGCTCCCGCCCGCTTATACAACTGCATCAGCCGCTCAGGCTCGAACCGTTCCGCTTTCCACCGTTTCACAATGTCTTTGTACCCGACCTTAGAAGGATGACCATACGTTTTTACATGATGCTCATACTGGGAATTCCCCTGGATATACATGTTGCGGGCATACCAGTCGCCTACCTCTGGCACCGCCTGCGGTCCCCAATGAGCCCATATGCCGAATTTCGCGTCCCGAAACCATTCCGGACATTGATACTGCTGTAATGATTCCCACGTCGGTTCAAATCTCATCGTACCCTGTTCCATGTCCACTCCTCAAATTCAATTTAGACCCAGTGATTCTCACCGTTGGCGGAATCACCGGTGAATCAGTTTAACTGCCTGCCTTGCCTGTCTCACTCAAACTCCCGCTCCTGCCACACAAGGTGGCAGGGGGCGCGCGTTCACTTTATACTTCCAGACCCCGGTGAGCTTGCCTCGCCGGTGAATCAGTTTGACTGCCTGCCTTGCCTGTCTCACTCAAACTCCCGCTCCTGCCACACAAGGTGGCAGGGGGCGTACATTCACTTTCTACTTCCAGACCCCGGTGAGCTTGCCTCACCGGTGAATCAGTTTGATAGTCAAGCTCGCTCTTCCAAAAACAGTATGGGGCAGTCACTGTCTGCCTGCTCCCAGGGTATCCATCCGGCCTGCTCCGCCTTCCCTTCGTGTCCCCTCCCAAACTAAAAAAGGAACACACTTGCCTGCCTCGCTCAAACTCCCGCTCCTGCCACGCAGGTGGCAGGGGGGCGTTACTTCCCTTTCGCCAGCTCCGTTATTTCTTCCGCGCTGAGCGCACGGTCGTAGATCCGGAACTCATCCATCATGCCGTCAAACAACCTTGCATTCGGACCCCACGAGCCGATCTTTATCCCGTTCAAGTTGATCGGCCGCCCTGCTGCGACACCCCGGCTCGCATCCAGCACGCCGTTGACATAGATCTGCATTTTGCCCTCTTTCCCGTCATACACTAAAGCAACATGCACCCATTTCCCGAACTGCTCTGGAGTGAACTTGAATTGTGATTTTACATCTCCAATGCTGTTCAGACAGTAACTGACAGCCCCGTCTTCTTTGCCTATCATAGCATGCAGGTCGCACCATTCCCAACCGTCGCAATGCATGATCGAACCGGCCAGGTCGTCCCTGCCGTAACTCTTCATGTTCAACCAGACCGATACCGTTGCCGCCATCTCCACTCCCAGGTCGGGTACGTCAACATATGTTTTCTCACCGTCAAATTTCAACGCGTTACCTTTTCTGCCGGGTACATGACCCGGATTATTCATCAGTTTCGCGTCTGAGTTATTCGATGATGAATCTTTTGCTGTATCCCCTTCTTTTTCATCAAAACTGTAAAATGCCAGGCCCGGTGCGGGCGGCGGTTTTATACGCTCAAGACTCTTCAGCAACATTACTCTCCGCGCTTTCTCCACACGTTCTCCGTCCAGGCTGATCGTCCCGGTTATGAGTACTATGTTTCCTTCATCGAATTTTTTGACGTTAACGCCCGGTGGTATCTGTATCGTTATTTCTTCACTGGTGCTGCCGTCATTGAGAGTGAATTCGCGCCCGTCAGGCGCTATCTGCTTGACCGTTCCCTTGAGCGCTACTAACACGCCTGCCGCTTCCCGGCTTTTCAGAACGTTCCTGACCGGTACAGCGACACCGCTCAATACCCGCGGAGCGCCTGTGTCAAGCTTCGAATCCACCTTCACATACCGCTCACCCGCCGGACTTGTCTGCATAGTTCCGCTGAAACTCACACACACATTTTCCGGCACTTTTGCCGGCTGAGCCGGAGAATCAACAACCCGGATGCCCTGCCGGCCGTCAGAGTCGCTGATGTAGAAATAATCAGTGGAACGTTCATTATTAAGCGGATTCTGCGGCGCATACACAACCGGTTTTGCAATCAGCGTAACCACCGTCCCGTCAGCCAGCTTCTTAACATCGCCGATGCTAACCGGTGGAGCAACATCCGCCAGTTTTTTGATTTCATCTCCACTCAGGACTTTGTCATACAACCGGACATCGTCCAGTTCTCCATCCAGACCGCGCGCGCCGGTTTCAGCCCCGCCAATGCGCAGGTCTCCTGTCAGAGCCAGTTGCTCCTTCCCACCGCATTCCTTCGTCTCCTGCAGTTCTCCGTTTACATAAACCCGAACCTGCCCGGCCTGACGGTCATACACAACTGCTATATGATTCCAGGAACCAAGCTTCTCAGGTATGAAAACAGGTCCTGAAGTCAGTTCGGTATCTCCGCCGGCTTTGAAACACAGTTCCCCAGCTTCGTTTACCGTTATTCTCAATCCTGTACCCACCGGTCCCCCCGCGCTTATAATACTCTCCCGGCCTACCCCCAACGTGTGCACATTGATCCAGGCCGCCATAGTCAAATTATCAGGTGTTCCCAGTGGCGGTACATCCAGAAAGTCATCTTTGCCGTCAAACATCACCGCCTGTCCATCCAGCCCGAGACAGTGAGTCGCCCCGTTGCGCAACACGCTATTCTGATGATTGCTGGTCTTGTCCAGCACCACATTGCCATTATCATTGTCAAACGAGTACCAGACGATCCATTCATCCGGCGGAACAATGCTGACGGTTATTGTTTCAGCATTCGTCAATACGCCGTCCGTCGCTTCGAGCTTCAAAACATATTTGCCCTGTTCAGTGAATGACACTGTTGTTCTGGTTCGGTCAGGATCAGTAAATTCCACAGCGCCCGGACCACTGACTTTCGTCCAGTTCACACTGAACGGGCCATATGGCAAGCCGTCATCATAGACCGTGCCGTTCAGTTCTACTGTCGGAAACCGGTGCGTAAGTGTCAGGTCCGTTCCGGCGTCTATTACCGGCGCCTGGTTTGGTTTGTCAATCCCGTCATATACACTGAATCCCCAGATCGCTGCCACCTGGTCGGCCCGCTCGGTATTATGGCCGAATATCGTAATGCGGAAATATCGGCCGACTGCTTCTTTCGTGTCAATCATGATGCCGCATTCCTTGTTTTCGCGCCGGTCGGCATACGTCTTCCAGGTTTTGCCGTCGCTGGAATATTCGATCAGATAGCGATACATGTTCTGGGCATACTGGAATTCCGTTTCAATCCGTTTTACCGTGCATTCAGAACCAAGGTCAACCTGCAACCATTGCGGGAAGGTAAAGGCATCCGCTTTCCAGAGTGTCCCGTTATTGCGGTCGGTCGCATACGCCGGAGCGAAGTCCGCTCCCCTCGTTGATGAAGCCGTCGTCGGTTTGCCGAGAGCCAGGTTTGTGTCCCGCTTCGTTGACGGAGCCAGGTACCCTATACCTGCATGACCGGGCCGTACTTTTTCGATCGTGCCGTCCGCTAGAAAATACAGCTTATCCATGCATACCTGCCGGTGAGCCCCATCCGGATCATGCGGATTGTCATGCCGGTGATACACGATATAGACATCATCACCGTCCTGCAGAATCGTATGATGCCCCGGCCCGTCTACCGTGCCGTCATCAGTTGTTTGCAGAATGGGATTCTTCTTCTCATCATACGTCCAGGGCCCTAATGGTGAAGGCCCGGTCGAGTATTTTACATTGTAACTCGAGTCCTGACAGAACAGGTCTGAATACATCAGGTAATATATCCCCTTGCGCTTGAACACATACGGCGCTTCCATGCAGTGCTCGACGATACCCATCGGCGGATTCGTATTATACGGATTCTTGAAATACTGGATCGGCGGTTCGGCAAAGGTGTGCATGTCAGGATTCAGCTTCACTCCCGTCGGACGCCACCAGGTGCTGTACCACAGATACACCTGGTCGTCGTCATCGATAAAGCATTCCGCGTCCAGTACAATCGTCTCTTTAGGCGTCTGGTCCGGTATCATCGGACCGCCTTCCTTCATCATGTTCGTCCACGG
>CAZCLS010000443.1:0-3980 GCA_964499565.1 uncultured bacterium | reverse complement strand
CGGTGCGGCCGGTCCAGGCACCGAAATCGTTTGAGTATTTGAGAGAGCAGATTAATAAACCACAGAAGACATGCCCTCCGGGCAGTGGGAAGGTGTGAAAGTGGAAAGGTGTGAAGGTGGGAAAGTGTGAAAGTGGGAAGGTGGGAAGGTGTGAAGGTGTGAAAGTGGTACGGTCCGCCATAGCCCCTTGTGATCGGGTTGAAGTGGTTGAATGGTATTAAGAGGATACAGAGGATACAGAGGATACAGAGGTTACAGGGGTTACAGGGGTTACAGGGGTTACATAGGTTCATGTCAAAACTCCAGTGCTTCAGTGCTTCTGGGGATGGGGTTTTTCAGGGTGTGTGAGGGTGATTGCGAGCTGGGTTGAGAAATAATAAATGATTTGCTATTATTACAGTATTGTATTACAAAATAATCGCTTGGAGCGCTGAAATGAAACGTGTGTTGCAATTGATAATCTTTATTGGAATAGTATCAAATATAACTATTGCGGATATTCATTATGTGGATGTCATGTCAAAAAAGCCGCGGATGCCGTATACGTCCAAGCATTCAGCGGCACGTACTATTCAGGATGCAGTTGACGCGGCGGAGGATGGTGATGTGATCCTGGTTAAACCGGGAGTATATGATAGCGGCAGCACACGTGGGCCGGGAGTATTCAGCAACGGATTAAACCGGGTGACGATATTGAAGAATATAAAGCTGATAAGTTTAAAGGGTGCTGAAGAAACGATAATAAAAGGCGAACCCGATCCAAATACCGGGTCAACCGGCCCTGGCGCAGTACGGTGTGTATTTTTTCGTTATGGACCGTCTATAGATGGTTTTACGTTAACTGAAGGATATACGCCGTCGGTTGAAGGCGGTATAAATAATACGCAATGCGGGGGAGGAATAGTTGCATTAGACAATGTCCGAATAGAGAATTGTAACATAATCAATAATCATGCAGCACACAGTGGCGGCGGCGCTTATTGCAACAAAAGCATAATAGTGCGGAATTGCACTATTACCGGGAACACAGCATTGTACGGCGGAGGCATAACATTAGAGCTTGATTGTAGAATAACCGACTGTGATATCTCCCGCAATAATGTGTCCGGTTCAGGGGGGGGGATAATTGCTGTAGGATCATATATTCAGAAGTGCACGATACATAATAACACAGGGCAGACAGGGGGCGGTCTATCATTATGGTTTAATGCGAGTTATCCTACCGTAGTCAACAGTTGCTCGGTAATAAACAATAAAGCAACGTATTCTGGTGGGGGAATAAAAACAATGGGTGAAACATATATACAGAATTCAGTTATCAGTGATAATTATTCTCTTAATGAATGTGGCGGAATTGCGTGTTTTGATTCACATATAAACAATTGTATTATAATGCATAATGTTGCAAGTAATGATTACGGAGGTGTTTGGGATTGTAATAGCAGCTTTCAAAATTGTTTGATAACCATGAATGAATCCAGGATAGCTGCTGGAATGTACCTGAATTATAGATCATATGTAAGAAATTGTACCGTTGCATACAATAAAGCAAAGGAAATATATGGAGGAATATCGTGGGCAATTGGTCAGTCACAAGTAAGAGTATATAATTCAATAATTTATTATAATGAAGCTCCTGAATGTCCGGAACTACAGCGATATGATTATAAAGTCTCGTGTCAATACAGCTGTATTAACTTTACCCAAAACGTTTACTTCTGTATTACAAATGCCCCGCGATTTATCAATGCAAATAATTATCATTTACGTTCGGATTCTGCCTGCATAAATAGTGGATCAAATTATTATGTTGTAGGTACGCATGACCTTGATGGAAATTACAGAATAGTAGATGGTATAGTTGATATGGGTGCATACGAGTATGGCAGTTTTGCCGCGCCGCCGGAACCGCCAGCGTTGGTGAATGCCACGGTGGACATACATAATGCAAGTATTAATCTGTCGTGGCTTCCATCCTCATACAGTTGCAGTTCTCTCGTATACCGGGCGGTCAGCTCCAATGCTGCGGATGCAATACTGCTGTCAGACGATATCGGTGAAAATTATTTTTGCGATAATACCGTTGCGCCGGGAATTCAGTATTATTATTGGATCAAAGCCTGGAATGCAGCTGGAGAAAGCGATTTCAGTAATATGAAGTCCGCGGTAAGCGCTACCAATGAAATTAACATTCATTGTTCACTCACTGTAAAACAAAGCAAAACTAAAACGGTAATCACGGGAAAATCAATCTGGCCCGTGCTGGGTGTTCGCCTTGACAACGGGTATGGCCTGGCAGTGAGAAACAAGCAAACCGGGGAACTGCTTGATGGTCCCAGGATGCTGACAACAAGAAACGGAAAAGTATGGAAAAGCAAAGTGAAAGGTGAATGTTCAATAAAATATCTGGAAAAAGAAACCAAGAAGCTGCCGATTAAGAAAACGAAATTGAAATATACATTTTACGGTACAGCACCTGAATCAGTTGAAGTAGTATTGATGCCGTTATGAAGAATGGGTTGGCTGTATGCCTTTTAGTGTTTGCGAAAGAGTAGTAAGCGGGTAACATGCAGCATTCCAACCGATGCCCCATGGGGTAAGCTGGTTTATGACTGCCCGGAATGTGGGGATGGAATGATCGGCAGATTTTGATCAAACTGATTCACCGGCGACGCAAGGTCACCGGGGTCTTTATGTGGCATCAGAACATATTCGCGATGAAATTGAATTGGATGAATGGATTATAATGCCCAATCACCTGCATTGTATAATAATCATCACCAATGACGGTAATCGTAAGGGCGACCGGCCGGTCGCCCAAATGGGAATTGATCCGACCGAAAATGATGCACGTATCGGTAATTGTAGGGGCGACCGCCGGTCGCCCCTACGGATCCCAATCATTTTGTTCCATAATTATTTTGTCACCATTTGAATATTTTCTGTGTCATTCTGTGTTTTCTGTGGTTATACATTCTGTTCGGCTAAAGAAGTCGCCCGTTGGAACCGGCCTCCCACACTAGTGTACCATGTGAAAAAGAATAGTGGCCGGGGACGGACCACCCTCCAGAGTGAATAAGCAGACAGGTAAGGACGGTGATACACCATCCCTCCACATGTGTGTATTTTCGTTTTTACCGGGGGGATGTTTGCGGGATAGTGGGGAATAGGATATAATGATTTTCCAATGAAAACAAAAAATATGATACGAGTAAAGAAAGGTGAGACGATAGGCAGGATGCATTTGAGTATCCGGCTGGACAGCGTGGTACGGCAGTATGGCATAGAAACGGTCCGGGATTTTGTTGAACTGGATGAGAGTCGGTTGCAGTTGATGCGGGGGATCGGGGTAGCGTTGCTGGCTGAAGCGCATAGCAGGATGGAGACGTTGCTGAAATCGATCTCTGACGGGCGTATAGACTGGTTGAAATATTATGAGCTGAGTTCTGTAGAACTACTGCCGCGGATTGGTGACAGAGATTTCTCTAGAGCAGAACTGGCTAAGCAGATACCTGAATTGATCGGAGAAATGGTAACTCGGCGATATGATGATACGTGCTGGCGGATTATCAGTGAGCGGTTCGGGTTTGAGAATCATACTGGTAAAACGATAGCGGCGATCAGTCGTGAGTTGAGTATACACTGGCAAAATGTCGAGACGCGGATACAGCAGGCAGCCAGGCGATTGTATGACATGATCGTACGCGAGATATACGGCGACTGTGATTTTCGTCTGCATCCGCGGATTCAAAAGATTGTCATGGAGATGTATTCTACGGCAACAGATAAAGAGACTGAGTTAAAAGCCCGGGGCATGCGTGTGAAAGATCGGCAGGCGCTGAGCAGGTTGTTTGATAAAATGAGCATAGTGAAGGGAGTGGCGCGGGGGGTAGGGGTAGGGGTTGGGGATTAAGGGGATTAAGGGGATTAAGGGGATTAAGGGGTTACATGGGTTACATGGGTTGAAGGGGTTGAAGGGG
>CAZCLS010000442.1:0-3981 GCA_964499565.1 uncultured bacterium | reverse complement strand
TCCTGCACCGCGCGCTTTTTTTCGAGACGTTCGCGCTCCTGCACCGCGCGTTCTTTTTCGAGACGTTCGCGTTCCTGAACCGCGCGTTCTTTTTCGAGGCGTTCGCGCTCCTGCACCGCGCGTTCTTTTTCGAGGCGCTGGCGTTCCTGCACCGCGCGTTCTTTTTCGAGACGTTCGCGTTCCTGATCTTTGCGATCGGGTGTTTTGGGCGATTGATCAAACCGGGATTGATTCCGGTTCCGGTCTTGCTGCGTTTGCTGACCGCGCTGGGGGCGATCCTGATCGACGCGTTCAACTACTTTCGGAATTTGGTTTGATTCTTCCCGGGTTTGACGTTTTTTAGTGGGGATAGAACTTTCGGAAACTTTTTTCTTTTTTGGCAAACCTTTTTTCTTTTTTACGGGTCTGGGTTTGGAGCGGGTACGTGTTTCTTTCTGTGTTTTCAGAGAACGGTGCACATTTTCTTCACGGACAAGGGTGCGATAGAAACCGGGAGGTTGATACCAGATCCATAAAAAGTAAAAGTCCTGGGCGTAATAAGCATCCCATTGGGTATAGATGTATGGATCGAAATACTCTTGAAAACCGGAATAGTATTCATAGGAAACCACTTGATCCGCCGGGGTATATGAAAAAGAGTCACACAGAACAAAGCCGTCGGCATCATAATAAACCGTGTAGATGCCATAGGGTTGTACAGACGTCCAGGCAGAGCCGATGTACAGGCCGGAATCAAGGCCGAATTCTATTTCGGAACCGCCATCGACCAGGGGATAGGTTCGTGAAAAAACCAGGCGGCGGTCGAGGCAATCAGAAAATTCGCTGTACAAGCCGTATGAGCGTTCATCGATTGTGACGGTGGCCTGCAGAGCGCCGTCAGGAGAAAACAGGATCAGGCGAAAATCGGATATGGCGATATAAGCCGTGGTTTGATCAAACCCATCTTTCGATATGAACCAGCGCCGTCCGGGATACAGGCCTGCCAGGTAGAGGGTAACCGGATCGGCAGACACGGCGAATGAATCGAGCCGGGTAATAGTGCTGATAACAAAGCCGTTCGTATCATATAAGGCGGTTATGTCATAGGTATCGATCAGGTTCGGGATCAGCGCGGGCATGTAGTCCAGATAGGTGAAAGAAGGCGGAATGGCATCGGGGGCGGGAATTGCCAGGGTATCCAGGCTGACCGGGAGCTGGTAAAAGAGGATCGACAGGGAGGTAACGAAGAAGGTCCGGAACAAGGGGAAGAGGTACATGGGGTCCTACCTGAAAGAGGTTATCTTCATTTCCGGCACGATCATCTGCCGGTTTTCTGCTATCTGAACGACGACGTACACATATAAGACGCAAAAAAGGAGTAAGTATTCAAAATCCGGTTCAGGCGACATGTAAAGGGTGAACTTCTTTTTCGAGAGAGTTGGACAGGATATCGCGCTGTATTTCAATATCATAACTTGACAATCGTCCGTAATAACAATAAACTAAAGAGCAACAATAGTAAAATTTAACTTTCAGGTGTTGAATAATGAAACATATCTTCTCTGCTCCCGTTCTGTTTGCCATGAGTCTGTTCATACCCTGCCTGCTCACGGCCGAAGTATCACCCGATTTTTCATGTGTATGTATCGAGCGCACACCCAAGTGCAACCGCTACCAGGTTCGATACGACCAGTACCGTCCGTATCTGAGGGCGGGCACGGAAAGCGACCAGCGCTGGCCCGCCGCGGGCGAGCAGGTCAGGTATACCGGATATGTGTATAATGGGGGCACGACAAACGGCAGCTGCGTTTGCACCTGGTATACCAACGGGGTCCAGGCTGCTGCAGCAACCATAGCGGTTGCAGCGGGAAGTTTCAATTCAAACTCGATCGCTTTCGCCTGGCCGGCGGGAGGGGAGACGGCAGCCGGTGCGGTAGAGATCACGCTGCAGGTAGCGCCTGCGGCCGGGAGTTCAGATGCGGCGGAGACCAACAATACCATATCGATCAGCACGCGGGATTTGACGATAACATTTTTCATGGCGCAGGAATATTTTGATGAGCTGTCGAAAAAACAGAACCGCTGGGGAACGCATAACGCGGTAGACTGGCTTCGGTCGCAGTTTCAGGACATGCACAACAAGTTTGCGCAGTCTGTGTATCAGGCGACGCCCGACGGCATTATAGAACGGATACGGGTAGACAAATTCATCGTATTGCCAAACGCCGAATTAGGCGCCGCGCAAGGGAATGATCCCAATCTGAACAATAATGACGGCCGCTGGGCGATCTGGACGGGAAATGCTAATGATGATCCCGCAACGGCAGCTGCACGGGCAGCGGATTATGCCAACATATTCGGCAACCGGGTCGACTACGGACTGATTCATGAACTGGCCCATCAGCTGGGATTGATCGACATATACCAGTATGACGTGCAAGGCCCGGCCAATATTATTACGCAAGACGGGGTACCAGCATTATTCGAGCGGGTAGCGCAGCAGAAAGGGATGATGCGCACGCACGGCGACCTGCCGTTCTCGGAGTTTTCGGCTATAGCTATGAACAGCCAACTCGGGCGGCGGCGTGGATATTATGGTGATTTTCAGTTTCTGATACCGCGAACGAATATACTGCAGATACTTGACAACTCCGGCAATCCGCTGGCTAACGCGACAATCGAATGTTTCCGCCGTACAGGCAGTTATTTTGATGACGCGCATCGCACTATCAGCGGCACAACCGATGCATCCGGCCGGTTTTACCTGCCGAATTCAGGCGAAACGTATTCCACGTCGAATGGCTATGTTCTGCATCAGCATCCATTCGGGTATTTGAGCGTAGTGGGCGGCAATCAACTGCTCGTCCGCATCAGCACGGCAGACAGCAGCTATCACTACTGGTTCGACTGCATAGACGCCAACATACTTTTCTGGCGCGGGCAGAGCATGGTAGCGGTGCACACTATTCAAAGCAAATTATCGTCGAATCCCGGCAGCCATCCCGCGCCGCTTGATGTCCGCTGCAACGTGGCAGGCGACACTGCCACGCTCACTTGGACTGCCCCGGTGGGGAATGTAACGGGATACAATATCTATTACACCGGCGCGCAACCGTATGATAAAGCATTTACCCTCGCCACGACAGTTTCGGTGCCCACGGCGACGGTAACGCGGTCATCGGAATGCCGGTATGTGTGTGTATCGGCGGTGTATGCCGATGGGGGAGAAAGTTCGGTATCGCCCTTAAGTTATCTGCCGGATATGCCGGTGTACTCAACCGGTTCATCGACCGAACGGTACCTGGCGGGTATAACGGGTTTGCCGGACGGCAACCGGCTGGTATGTTTTCACAACAGCAGCGAAGAGGAACCTTCCTGGCAGAAAGCGGACGGCAATTTCGCCGGAAAATTCAGTAGTGTGCATAATCATTTGAATGCCACCGACGCGGCCTATGATCCGCGATTGGACCGGGTAATCATAACCGACCTGCCGGACGGGTACAGTTCCGAGCAGCGCATAGCGGTGGTAGACCGGCTGGGCCGTGAAGTCAACCTGGGCAAACCGGGACCGTCGCACATGTTCGGCTCGTACGGCAGTGAACCGGGACAGTTTAATTTCCCGGCCGGCGTAGCAGTAGACAGCCAGTCGCGCATCCTGGTAGCGGACTGCAACAACAACCGCGTCCAGGCCTTCACCTCGCAGGGGGATTACATCACCCAGTTTACAGGAGTAGCCCTGCCGCGTGGAATAGATGTAGACTCAACTGACAGGATACTGGTGGCCGACACCGGCAATCAACGTATTGTTTTATTGGGCTGGGACGGAGCAGCATTGAAGCAAACGGGAGTTATCAGCAATCCGAACCTGTCGGGCGTGGTTGATGTGGCGCATGGGGACAATGACGAAATATTCACGTTAAACGCGGGATTGAGCGCGGTCGTATGCTTCAGCAGTGACGGCACGTGGGTGACGAACCTGTACAAGCCGACCGACGGCAGCGG
>CAZCLS010000441.1:1400-4020 GCA_964499565.1 uncultured bacterium | reverse complement strand
CCGATTAATCTTGATAATACCTATGTCGTTTTAGTAGATGATGTTATATATACCGGCCGCACAGCCCGGGCGGCCTTGAATGCCCTGGTGGATTTTGGCCGGGCCCAGGCGGTACGGCTGTTGGTGCTGGTAGACCGGGGTTGGCGGGAACTGCCGATCCAGCCGGATTATATCGGCTGGAAGCTGAATACTACCAGAAAACAGGTGGTTCAGGTAAAAGTCACCGAGCTGGATGGTGAGGACGGAGTATTTCTGGAGAATTTGAAGGCCGATGGAGTGGTGGAAGCTTTGTAGCCGGTCTCGGTGAGGCCGGTTTATGACGGATGAGGTTGGATAGGAGAGCTATGTTGTTGGATTGGCGGAAGAACGTAGTATTGATGTAACGAGGTAGACTGAACGGCAACTGGTTCCCCCGGGAGCAGGCTGCGCAGTGACTGCCCGAGGCATGGTGGGTTGGGCGGTATGGAGCAGATGATCTGATTCACCGGCGGGATAAACCCACCGGGGTCTTTCTGAAGGATGGGTGATGGAGTAGTGGGATTGCTGAACCCTGAACCCTGAGCCCTGAACCCTGAACCTCGAACCCTGAACCCTGAATCCTGAACCCTGAACCCTGAATCCTGAACCCTGAACCCTGAACCCTGACAACCAGAATTAACGAATAACCACTGACGGAAACTGCATGGCGTGGGATAAAAAAGACTTGCTGGGACTGGAATATCTGACAGCGGACGAGATTACGACGATACTCGACACATCCCGCTCATTTTCCGAGATCAGCACACGGCCGATCAAGAAGGTGCCCGCTTTGCGGGGAAAGACGGTGATTAACCTTTTTTACGAGGCGAGCACACGCACCCGGGCATCGTTCGAGCTGGCCGAGAAGCGATTGAGCGCGGATGTGCTGAACATGAATATAGCTGCCTCGAGTGTTACCAAGGGCGAGACGCTGCTGGATACGGTGCGTAATCTATGTGCTTACAAGATAGACGTCATTGTGATGCGTCACGCGGTCTCGGGCGCGCCGATTTACCTGGCGGCGAACATAGGCGCCAGCGTGGTGAATGCCGGGGACGGCATGCACGAGCATCCGACGCAGGCGCTGTTGGACATCTACACCTTGCGGGAAAAATTGGGGTCGCTGCAGGGGCGGAAGGTAGTGATCGTGGGAGACATACTGCACAGCAGGGTGGCGCGGTCGAACATCTGGGGCTTGACAAAGCTGGGAGCGCGGGTAACAGTCGTGGGGCCGTCGACACTGATTCCGCGGGAGATAGAACGGATGGACGTGACGGTCTCGCACGACTTAGTGCAGGCGCTGCAGGATGCCGATGCGGTCAACATGCTGCGGATACAGCGGGAAAGGGAGAAACAGATGTTGTTTCCTTCATTGCGGGAATATTCGAAATTATTCGGACTTGACTCGGATAAACTGGATAAACTGTCCCATAAACTGATAGTGATGCATCCCGGACCGATAAACCGGGGGGTAGAATTATCAGGCCAGGTAGCTGACGGCGCCGACAGCGTCATCCTGGAACAGGTAACGAATGGTCTGGCGGTACGAATGGCGGTGCTTTTTCTGGTAACCGGAGGCACAACACTTCATCCTGAACATCTGACATCATGACACTCTTGATACGAAACGGACATTTACTGGATCCAACCGCCAACCTGGACGGAACCGGCTGGGTGCATATAACAGACGGCACGATCTCCGGTGCAGGACCGGGAAAGCCCCCGGCGGGAATTACGCCGGATGAAACAATCGATGCTGGTGGGCTGTTTGTCTCGCCGGGATTCATCGATCTGCATGTGCATCTGCGCGAACCGGGACAGGAGAGCAAGGAAACGATCGAGAGCGGCAGCCGGGCGGCTGCCGCGGGCGGATTTACCTCGATTGTGTGTATGCCCAACACCGCCCCGCCGATCGACCATGCGTCGTTAGTAAAATTCATTTATCTTGAAGCCAACCGGGTCGGATTGGTGAATGTATTTCCGACCGGCACGGTGTCCAAGGGACGCGAAGGCAAAGAGCTGGCCGATATCGGCGAGTTGGTGGCGGCGGGCGTTGTGGCGATCACGGATGACGGCAGTCCGGTCATGGACTCTTCCCTGATGCGCTGCGCGCTTGAGTACGCGAAGATGTTTGATATACCGGTCATGGATCATTGCGAAGACCTGGCATTGAATAACGCCGGAGTGATGAACGAAAGTTTTTATTCAACCAAATTAGGGCTGCGGGGCGCGCCTTCCGCAGCGGAGGACGTGATGATTGCCCGCAATATTATTTTAGCCGAGTTTACAGGAGGGCGGGTACACATCCAGCATCTTTCAACAGCCGGAGGGGTACGCATGATCCGGGATGCCAAAGCGCGCGGACTGAAGGTGACGTGCGAAGTAACGCCGCATCACCTGGCATTGACTGAAGCGGCTCTGTGTGAATACGACACAAATTATAAAATGAACCCGCCTCTGCGGGGGGAAGAAGATCGCGCGGCCCTGATTGAGGGGCTTGCGGACGGAACGATCGATGCCATCGCGACGGATCACGCGCCGCATACCATAACGGATAAAGATGTGGAATTTGACTTCGCGCCTTGTGGCATTATCGGCCTTG
>CAZCLS010000441.1:0-1300 GCA_964499565.1 uncultured bacterium | reverse complement strand
CGGCAGAGCGATGTACACCATAGTTAACGGCGAGATACACTTTAAGCGGCAATGAGAATATTAGTAGTAGAAGACGAAACAGGAGTGCGTGAAAACATCGGTACTCTGCTGAAAAGCGAAGGATACGCGGTAGACTTGATGGCAACCGCGCAGGACGGCAGGTTCATGCTGAAGGAGAATGATTATGACGCGGTCATACTGGATATCATACTGCCGGACGGTTCCGGGCTGGATGTGTTGAAGGAGTTCCGCAAAACCGGCAAGGCGGTACCGGTACTGATATTGAGCGCGCTGGGAGGAACTGAAGACCGGGTAAGTGGGTTGGATATCGGGGCGGACGACTACCTGGTCAAGCCGTTTGAGCCGGCTGAATTGCTGGCGCGGGTGCGGGCCTTAGTGCGCCGCCGCTATCAGCAGCCGGACCCGATCGTACGGGTATATGATCTGTCGATCAACACGCGTACCCGGGAGGTTACCCGGGGTGAACAGAGCATAGAGTTGAAACCTAAAGAATATTCCGTGCTGGAAATTCTGGCCCGCAATGTCGGCACGCCGGTAACACGGACAATGCTCTGGGAGCATTTGTACGACTGGGATTACGATGGCATGAGCAATACCGTGGATGTGTATGTCAGCCGCTTGCGCGCCAAAATAGACACGCCCGAGATGCTGCCCCTGATTCATACCGTGCGCGGGGTCGGGTATATTCTGAGCGATGAACGGAAATGATCCGAGTTACCCGGTCACTGTTCCGCAATATTGTATTATGGTATACCCTTTGTGTGACCATAGTAGGCGCGGTATACACTACCGTGCTGTACCGGGAAATCGAGCGCGGTAAGTGGGAACCGTTCAAAGTGCGCTTGGTATCGCAGTCAAAATTTCTGGCCGACCGCTTGCGCTACAGCGCGAATGATATTGACCTTACCTTTATATTCCCTGAAGAAGTCTCTAACAGTTTTTTTGCGGTATACGAGCTGGATTGGCGTTCATCGGTGTTGAAATCAATGCCGTGGTACCAGTTGCGATGGTCAACAAATAACATTGAATTTACCAAACTGAATGAACGGGTAGGGAAGGACAAGACCTACTACGGGCGCTGTAAAGGGATGCACAACCAGGAGTACCGGTTCGCGGTAACACGCGTCGCGGTGCAGCCGCTTTCACCCTATTTGCAGCATGCCACTCCCGGGCAGGCCAAGACGGTCTATATTGTCTATGCCGATCTGTATGAACAGTATGACCAGTATCTCAATCTTCGCCGGCACATATTGGCAGGCACGGCGGCATTAGTCGGACT
>CAZCLS010000440.1:0-4035 GCA_964499565.1 uncultured bacterium | reverse complement strand
GGAGGTATATGATGATACTCGTTGATGACCGGGAACGGCAATCGGGAATAACAGCTGAGTTAGCCCGGCTGGAAGTAGTGTACCGGATGTGCCGGCTTGAGATTGGGGATTATGTAGTCAACAACTGTGTCACGGTAGAGCGCAAGACGACCGCTGATTTTGTGCAAAGTATCAGGGACGACCGGCTGTTCAAGCAGGCAGCCAAGCTGCGGGAAAACGGGCGGCGATCGGTACTGATAGTGGAGGGGCTGCACTTGCCTGACACACCGGGGTTGCGTGGGATGCTGTGTTCACTATCGGTGCAGTGGTATTTACCGGTGCTGCGGTCCAGAGACAAAATAGAAACCGCGTGGCTGCTGAAGCGGATATATGAGTATAACCGGATACACGAGCGACCGGCAATACATTATGACAACGGGATCCGCCGGTCGCATCTCGGTTGTGCCGAGAAGATGCTATTACAGATAGAAGGAATCGGGTTGGATAAAGCGCGGGCGCTGCTGGAGCGTTTTGGAACGTTAGAGCGGATATGCACAGCAGGAGAGAAAGAATTACGGCGGGCGAGTGGAATCGGCAGGATGCTGGCAAAGCGGATAGAGGGAATAGTCCAACGGCCTGTGGGCCGGGCGACAACCAAGGAGTCTCAATGAAGATAATAACAGACTTGAAAGCAATAGAGATATTAGCGGAAGAGCGGGAAGATGAGAACATGGAGTTCCGAGCTTTTCTGAAACAAATTACTATGAAGGATGAAGAGGTGGACGAGATAGTGCACCGGATATATGACGAAGTAATCAAGCAGATAGATTGCACGCAATGCGGGAACTGCTGCAAGGAATTGGGAACGTTAGTCAGTGAAAAAGACATTAAACGGTTGGCAAAGGGAATGGGCATTACGCAAGAGGAATGCATCCGGAAATATTGTGGAAAAATTGAAGGCAAGGAACCGGACTATGAACTCACGGGACCTCCTTGCCCTTTTTTACGGGACAACAAATGCGTATATTATGAGTATCGCCCGAAAGAATGCCGGTCGTATCCGCATCTGCACAAAAAGGAATTTACGACCAGGTTATTTGGCGTCGTCAGTAATTATGCGATATGTCCGATTGTATATAATGTTTATGAACAGTTAAAAAAAGAGTTATGGCATAAATCATTGCTGTTTGATGAGTTTATGTTTTTGGATGAGTGAGGATGAAGGGATCGAACATTATATACATTCTTGCCGACGACATGGGATATGGCGATGTCGGGTGTTACAATCCGTCGTCAAAAATCACTACGCCGAATATGGATCGCCTGGCGCGGGAGGGAGTACGGTGTACTGACGCGCATTCGCCTTCGTCAGTGTGCACACCGTCCCGGTACGGCATTCTTACGGGCCGTTACTGCTGGAGAACGCCGCTTAAAAAGGGAGTTTTGTTCAACTATGAACATCCTTTGATAGAGCCGGAACAAATGACTGTGGCCTCGATGCTGAAGCAGCGGGGGTATGATACGGCGTGTATCGGCAAATGGCATTTGGGACTTGGGTGGCAGGTTAAGGACGGTCTGCGCGTCAATTTTAATGAGCCGCTGCCGTGGGGTGCATTAGACCCGGACCCCGCGGTGGAAAACGCGATAGATTTCAGAAAACCGATAACAGGAGGGCCGACCGAATTGGGATTTGACTGGTTTTTCGGCACATCGGGATGTTCGACAGCGCAGCCGCCATACGGTTTTATAGAAAACGACCGCTTTCTCCGGCCGGAAGTCAGTTATTATGAAAACCCGGTTTATATGGCGCGCCATGGCGCGATGTCCCCCGGCTGGCTGCATGAAGAGGCCGATACGATTTTTACAGAAAAAGCAGTTTCATATATCGCATCACACACACGAGAAAAGCCTGACACGCAATTTTTTCTGTACCTGGCTGCATCTGCTCCGCACGAACCGTGCGCGGAAGAAACAGTGCCGGCGTTTGCGCGCAACCGAAGCAAGGCCGGCCCGCGCGGAGACCTGGTCTGGTTGTTCGATTGGATGGTTGGGCAGGTAACAGAAGCGGTGGAAGCCTGTGGTATCGCGGATGAAACACTGATTATTGTTACCAGTGATAACGGCGCGCTACCCGGCAACGCGGTCATGGAGCGCGGGGAGCAAATATTTCAGAAACACGATCACTCATCGTGCGGTGCATGGCGCGGATATAAATCACATATTTTAGAAGGGGGGCACCGGGTACCGATGATAGCACGCTGGCCGGGAAACATTCCTCCGGGCACGGTATGTAACGAGCTGATGTGCCTGGGAGACCTGATGGCAACGGCGGCTGACGTTGCCGGAGCAACGCTTCCTGAAAATGCGGGAGAAGACAGTTATTCCATGGCACCGGCATTATGCGGGAAGCAGGGATCGCAGCCGGTCCGGGAAGCGCTGATTCATCATTCATTGCTGGGCGTATTCTCGATTCGGAAGGGCGACTGGAAAGTAGTTTTTGATACAAAATCATCTGGAGGAACTATTCCGCCGATTGGTGAGGAACCGATTCCCGGCACACCGGGACAAGTATATAATCTTGCACAAGACCCGCGTGAAGACAAAGACCTGTGGAGTGAACGGCAGGATATTGTAAAAGAGTTTACGGAACTTTTCAAACGATACCTGGACAGCGGACGAAGCGTTACACGGTAAAGCGGGAAAAGGAGCACAGATGTGTACGTTATTCAACTTAACGATTATACATGTATTTTCGGGATGGTTTTATTATACTTTTAATGTAAAGCAGGAAAATTAATACCAAGGAATAATCATAATGACACCAACCAGGCCGAACATACTGTTCATAATGTCAGACGATCATGCCGCGCATGCGATGAGCTGTTACGGCAGCCGTATAAATACAACACCGCAGATTGACCGGATCGCGCGGGAAGGGATGCGGTTTGATAATTGTTTCTGCACTAATTCGCTGTGCGCACCGAGCAGGGCGTCGATCATGTCGGGAACCTACAGCCACATCAACGGTGTGCGGATCCTGTCAGACAAACTTGACCCGGGAACGGATACGTTCGTCCGTCGATTGCAGGCATCGGGGTATCAGACGGCGCTGGTTGGCAAATGGCATTTATACACCGAACCACGGGGATTTGATTATTACAAAATGCTGCCGGGGCAGGGCTTGTATCACGACCCGTATTTTATTGAATCGGGCTCAAGGTTTGATTGGGAGAGTATTACCAATCAGCATGATGAAACCATGGGGCTGCAGGAGCGGGGATATGTGACAGACCTGATCGCGGATTCGTGTATCAAATGGCTTGATCAGCGCGATCCGGAAAAGCCGTTTATGCTGATGTGTCATCACAAAGCACCGCACCGGCCGTGGGAAACGGATGAAAAACACAAAGACATGTATGCCGACATCGACATACCCGAGCCCGAGACGTTGTATGACGATTACGCAACCCGGTCGCGCGCGGCACGTGAAGCGAAGATGCGCGTGGGAGAACACATGTATGCAACGGATGTCAAGCGGGAGATCCCGGGAGAATTACATGGTAACGAATTACGCAGTTGGGCGTACCAGTATTATATCAAGGATTATCTGCGCTGTGTGGCATCGATTGATGATAATGTAGGCCGGCTGCTGGATTACCTGGATGAAAACGGGTTAGCTGAAAATACGCTGGTGATTTACACATCCGACCAGGGATTTTTCCTGGGCGACCACGGCTGGTATGACAAGCGGTTCATGTATGAGGAATCATTACGGATGCCTTTCGTGGTACGGTATCCAAAGGAGATTGCCGCGGGAGCGGTTAACACCGATATTATTCTGAACCATGACTTCCCGGCGTTATTTCTTGAACTGGCCGGGGCTGACATTCCAAAGGCATGGCAGGGGCGCAGTTTCCGGCCGCTGCTGCATGGCGAGACGCCGACAGACTGGCGAACGGGCATGTATTACCGCTACTGGGAGCATGGCGGCCACGGGGTATTCGCGCATTATGGTCTGCGGACAGAGCGGTACAAATTGATATATTATTATGGCGA
>CAZCLS010000439.1:0-4037 GCA_964499565.1 uncultured bacterium | reverse complement strand
AAAAATATTTTATACTATCATTGTACTATGAATTGAATTTATTGTATACTAAGTACTATAATAACTGAAAGTGCGTACATATGAAAGATACCAGAATGAAAACGGAAAAACCAGGCTATACCGGCACCATTGTGCACAAGCCGGATACAATACTCATTCCTCCCACGTGTCATGAACGATTCATTAATCTGACGGCCGAAGCATCGGAGCCATTCCGGGAATACGGGGTAATAAATGCGGGTATCAGCGCCTTGCACAAGCCGTATGAAATAATCAACCAGGAAAGGAACAGTCCCTTTACCTTAGTATTTTTCACCAACGCGGGAAGCGGGTATGTAGAAACCGATGATCTGCAGAGCACGGTTGAACCGGGGTCGGTGATGGTAATCCCTCCCAACGCGTATCATCGTTATCTGACGGAAAGTCAATGGAAGATATGCTGGTTTCACATTACCAGTGACAGCAAACTGCCGTATCAGGCTATAAAAGACACACGGGTGCACGCTCATCCATTCAGTATTCATGTATACCGGGCGATGGAAGCGTATGTTGCATTATCGAACATGAAAGGCGAATGGTATACAGCCCAGGCGCGGCGGTATGCCCGGCTGGTATGCGTGTATCTGACTCAGGAACTGTATCCGGGCAATAAATGTTCAGCCATGTCGCGCCGGCAGGTACTGGTAGATGTATGGAACCGGGTCAATGATTCACTGGCTCATAACTGGCACATGAAAGAGCTGGCATCGTTAGCGCATATGTCGACCGCTCATCTGCACCGCCAGGTGCAGGAGTTGTTTCATCGTTCGCCGATGGAGATGGTAACGCATTTAAGGATTCAAAGGGCTAAGGAATATCTGATCAATACCGGGTATCCCTTGAAAGTCATCAGTGAGTTGGTAGGATATGCCAATCCCTATTCTTTTTCCAATGCGTTTCTGAAGGCGACAGGAAAGCGGCCGCGGGATTTCCGCAGAGAAAATGTTTCAGTGAATAATTCAAAAAACTGAGAAGAAATGCTGTGCATATTAGAAATAATGTTGCTTTCAATAATACTGATTGCATATAAGAAAATTAAGAATACTGACTTAAAGAAAAGTATGATAGTAGTGGCATGCAGATCATATATGATTCATATTTTACGCTACCCATGTTCGTTTTTATGATATCACTTTTTATACTTTCATTTAAATTTGGAAAAATGAAAAAGACAGTTATAGTGGGCTTCATATATTTCTTGATTTTCTGGCTTGCGTTATATAATGCCTATCCAGAAATATCTAAGTATTTAAATGTATAATGGTATTTATAATAATAATCACAAGGAATGGAACAAATGAACAATAGAGAGGCACACAGTAATGTATCAAGAATACTATTCTTTCTAATGGTCATGGGAAGCGTATGTGTTTATGCGGCGGATGTGACGTTTTTCGCTTTGTCCGATCTCCATTATGGCGCTTTCACGAGTCATGACAGCACGTCAATCATTACCAGGTGCCCTCAGGTTAGTGTTATTAACACGCTTCCCGGAACTTCCTATCCTTCTTCGATCGGCGGTGTTGTCGAAAAACCGCGCGGTATCATCATGGCGGGAGACTTGATTAACGATGGCGCCGTCGCGGAAAAATATCCGACGCAATGGGCGAATTACATCGCCGATTTCGGTGTCAATGGAGAAGGTCGCTGCAAGTTCCCGGTGTTTGAGGCGGTGGGCAATCATGATGTAAACCTGAATCTGTTTGTGTTCAACCAGGTGAAGGAACGCAACCAAATTCGCAAAAAACTTAAACATATCAGCAACATTTCATCCAACGGCTATCATTATTCATGGGACTGGGACGGCGTCCATTTTGTGAATGTAAACTTGTTTCCCGGCAATGTCTGGCACGGAGAAGCGGATACGTATGGCAGGGGACATGACCCTTTGTACGCGCGAGACTTCCTGATAGAAGATTTGTGTAAAAATGTCGGCACATCCGGCCGGCCAGTCATCGTCGTTCAGCATTTCCGGCCAATCGATGAAAACTGGTGGACCTACAGCGCTGCGGACAAGTATCAAAAGATATTACAGGAGTATAATGTTATCCTGATTATGAATGGTCACCAGGGCGGCGGCGTGAACAATACCTGGCGCGGTATCAACTGGGCCAGCAGCAATGGCGAGTTGGATGTATTCCGGATCACACCTGACAACCGGTTGACTGGATTCTCCCGCATGCGAAATGAATGGGGCCAGCCGTTACAGGAAAAAATATTTTTTTCGTATGCATCATCCGGATTGTCGGCAGTAGTTAATAACGGAGACTGGGTATCGAACGTTTCCGCTGCCGGAGCTACTGTGTCGGGCAAAATACTGTATGAAGCCGCTTCGCCGACGAAAGCCAGGATATACTGGGGCACGAACGATGGCGGTACGGCTCCCGGCAACTGGCAGCACTCACAGGATATCGGCGTTCAAAAAGCGGGCATGGTCTTCAGCACTGAGATCAAGGATCTGATGCCGTGGACCAATTACTTTTACCGCTGCCGGGTAGCTAACAGCAAAGGGGAGGCCTGGGCGGCGGCATCGATACCGTTCATCACACGCGGTATTCTGCCGCGCGGATGGAAAACAATGTTTATCGGTTATGAACAGCGGCCATGGGGCGGTGCACATTATAAAAACGGTACATTTACCGTGCGAGGCAGCGGCAGGGATATCGGTGAGCCGGGAGAGCCCATTGATAATTTTCAATATGCGTTTACACCCTTGAACGGCGATGGCGGGATACTCGCCCGGGTAGTAACAATGACCGGCAAGAACCGCGATCCTAAAGTGGGGATTATGATACGAAGGAGCCTGGTGGACGATGCTGAAAATGTTTCTGTTTTAGTAGACACGCGCGGGAACGCGCGCATGCTTTATCGGACACAAGCCGGTGGCCGAAGTGTGTCAAGTGAGAGAATCAGCGCGACCGTACCGGTCTGGCTCAAGCTGATACGAAAAGGGAACACGTTCACCGCATATAGTTCCACTGACGGCACAACTTGGACACGGGTCGGCGAAGCGGTCGAGATCGAGATGCCGGCTGATATCTACGCGGGTCTGGCAGTAACGGCAGGCAACCGTGATGGGTCGCAGCACCACACGGCGACGTTTGACTATGTCAGGGTAAAAAGTGAGCGGGCGAAGGACTGAGGAGCGGTGCCGGGGAGCTTCATTGGGTAATTGGTGATCGGTAATCAGTGTTTGGTCGTGGATATATATGTCGGAGTGGTTGGTCGGAAGGGACCTAAGGGACCAAAAGGACCAAGGGACTTAAGGAACCATGGGATTGGCATGAGGGGATGATTGGCACCGGCCGGTTGTGGGCCTCTGTGTGTGTGCTGACAATGGGCAGGCTGAAAGCTCTGCCCTACTCGCGTAAGTCGAATCTGAGACGTTGATAAATCACTCGCCTGGGGATAGTCGGGTGCTACGGATGCCTTACACACTAATAATCAAGGAAGAATATTCCGATGTCTGAATTGAATATGGATTTGATTATTTCAGACATTTTTTAAAAAAAGTATTTAGTATATAATTTTGTATTGTCATAGTAACCATTACTCTAAGGATGTTTGTATGAAGATACAGAGAAGAATACTGGCAGCTGCAGCTCTGCTTTGTTTACTGAGCGGCATAGCCAGCGCCGACCCGGCCTGGAACGCGCTCAGGACGGGGAATCCGGTGCTGCCGGGTTATTTTGCCGATCCGAGCTGCCGGAAATTTGGTGACACGTATTTCATCTATGCCACGCCGGACGGGTGGGACGTGGGTAAGGGCCCGTTTGGTGTGTGGTCATCCAAAGATTTTGTGAATTGGACCTATCATCCGATGAACTGGCCGCAGACAGATTTCAAATGGGCGCCTTCGGTTGTTGAATATAAAGGCAAATATTATATGTATAACAGTATACCCTGCATGATATACGGGGCTGTTGCGGACACACCGTACGGGCCGTGGACGAACATGATGAAGGAAGGCGGTCCGATGATACCGGACCAGACGCCTA
>CAZCLS010000438.1:0-4044 GCA_964499565.1 uncultured bacterium | reverse complement strand
AAAGTCTGTCCATTGTCCCATAATCCTTTTTTTGCTATAATTACCCGTTTTTATGATTAAAGACTGTTTTCTCCGTTTCAAACGTACACAGAGTTACTCATGGCTAGAAAAATCTTAGTTACCAGTGCCCTCCCTTACTCAAATGGTCCGATTCATATCGGTCATATCGCCGGTGCTTATCTGCCCGCTGATATATTTGTGCGCTATCAGCGCTTGCGCGGCAATGATGTCCTCTTTATCTGCGGAGCCGATGAACACGGCGTGCCGATTACTATCGCTGCTATGCAGCAGGGTATCTCTCCCAAGGAACTGGTTGATAAGTATTATGACCGCAATCGCGAAAGCTTTTTCGGCCTTGGCATTCTCTTCGACAATTATTCCCGTACCTCCCTGCCCATCCATTATGAAACCTCGCAGGAATTTTTCCTGGCTTTGTACAATAAAGGCAAATTGAAAGAAAAAGAATCCAAGCAATGGTATGACAAGGAAAATAAAATGTTCCTGGCCGACCGCTATGTGCTCGGTACCTGTCCTCATTGCGGTAACCCCGATGCGCGCGGCGACCAATGCGAAAAATGCGGCTCATGGCTCGACCCCTTGACACTTAAAAATCCCCGCAGCGCTGTCTCGGGCTCAAAACCGGTTATTAAAAAAACGAAACACTGGTATCTGCCCATGGCTGATTTCCAGGAAAATCTTGAACGCTGGCTTAAAGATAAAGTCGGCTGGAAAGATAATGTCATGAATTATTGCAACGGGTGGTTCAAAGACGGCTTGAAAGACCGCGCCATTACCCGTGACCTCGACTGGGGTGTGCCCGTCCCCCTCGATGGCGCCCAGGGCAAAGTCATGTATGTCTGGTTCGATGCCCCTATCGGCTATATCTCTTCTACTAAAGAATGGGCCGTTAATATTGGTGAACCCGATCGCTGGAAAGACTACTGGTGTGATCCGGAATGCGAGTTAATTCACTTCATCGGCAAAGATAATATTGTCTTCCATGCCATCTTCTGGCCCGCCGTTTTGATGGAAGTCGGCGGCTATAATCTGCCGACACAGATTCCCGCGAACGAATTCCTTAACCTGGAAGGCCGTAAACTCTCGACCAGCCAGAACTACGCCGTCTGGCTGCCGGACTACCTTGAGAAATATCCCCCCGATCTTCTGCGCTATACCCTGGCTTCCAATCTGCCCGAAACAAAAGATGCCGACTTCTCCTGGAAACTTTTCCAGAAATGTAATAATGATGAATTGGCTGATATCTACGGAAACTTTGTTAATAGAACATTAACCTTTGTTCAGAAATATTGCGACGGCCATATCCCTCCCGCCGTTTCCCTGCAAGCCATTGACAGCCAGGTGTTGGATGAAGTCGCTAAAGCTGTCGAAGATATCGGCGACCTTATTAACTGCTTTAAAATCAGAGCCGCTACCGCCCGCGCCCTCGATATCGCCCGCGCCGGCAATCGCTATTTCGATGCCTGCGAACCCTGGAAGGCGCGCTCGGATGATTTTGAACGCTGTCAGACTATTCTGCATGTCTGTTGCCAGATCATCCGTACCCTCGCGATTGTCATGTACCCCTTTTTGCCTTTCTCAAGCCAGAAGCTCTGGACAATGATGGGCTTCCCCGGTAATGTCTCCGATGTCTCCTGGGATGAAGCCGATGTTCATGATGATATTGCCGACCTTCAACTCGGTTCAGTCGATATCCTCTTCAGGAAATTTGAAGATGCCGATATTCAGCCGGAAGTCGATCGCCTTGAAGAGATTGTCAGAAAAATTGATACGCCCCGGGCCGAAAAACAAAAACCCAAGGATATTCCCGGGGTCGTTACCCGTGAGCAAATCAGTATCGATGATTTCGCTAAAGTTGCATTGACCGTGGCTGAAATTATCAGCGCTGAACGGGTGCCCAAAGCCGATAAACTCCTTAAAATTCTCGTCAGTCTTGGAACCGAAAACCGCCAGGTCGTCGCCGGTATCGCCCTGTCTTATTCGCCTGAAGACCTTCCCGGTAAGAAAATCATTATCGTCTCAAATCTAAAGCCGGCTAAACTGCGCGGAATTGACTCTCAAGGTATGCTGCTCGCCGCTGCCAATGGTGATTCTCTTTCCCTGCTTACCGTCGACCGCGACATTCCGGCCGGAACTCCCGTGCGCTGATACCACTGCCAATGACAGTGACGCGCGTATGGCTAATATGTAGTTTTCAGACCATGAATTGCTTTTTTCGTTTTATCAAGAAATTCGGCGTGTTCCTCTCGGGACCATGCCTGGTTCTTGCACTGTATTTCTGGCCCCTGTCTGACAGCCGTTACTATACCGTTTGTATGTTGAGACGCGTGTTCGGTATCCCCTGCCCTACCTGCGGCATGACCCGCTCGCTGGCAAACCTTGCGAGAGGTAATCTTTCTCTGTCCCTGCACTATCACCCGTTAGGCATTCTTACTGCCGTCTTTCTATTCCTCGTCTGGGCGTATGTCTCCTGGCATCATCTGCGCGACTCGGTTTTGAACCCTGTTGTTATCCGGATTTTTATCGCCACTGCTGTCGCCCTGACTTTTCTGTTCGTAATTTTCTGGTTCTTTACGGTTATTCTCCCCCTGCTTCAAAACAGGTAACTTATTCAATAATCCGGATTTTTGTATGATGCGTCCTTCTCTTCTTCTGCTTCTTATGCTGAGCGGTGTGTGTGCCTCGGGCTGCTCAACGGTGAAAAAAACCGGCGCGGCTGCCGCCCTCCCGTTTGCCGCCTTGGGGGATACGATTGCCGTACTCCCCTTTCAAGGCTGTGAACAAGCTTCATCGTATCTCTTGTTCCAGGGCGATAGCCATCTTGCCATGGTCCGCGAAGAGCAACGCGGCAAACCTACGCTGCCTCTCGCCGAACATAGCGCCCTGGTTTATTATATCCCCGGTTATGCCCTCTGGCCTCCCGCCCAGCTTGCTCCCGCGGAATTATTTCCTATGACCAAAGGATGCCTCGCTGTGTTCGAACCCCCAAAAAAGGAAAAACCCGTTGAGGAACCTCTTCCGCCTTCACCAGAAAAAAAACCGGTTGGTGAATTTGAAGAATGGTGATCTAATGCGTGTGTTCTTCCACAACGGGTGTAGCCTGTTTTGTTTGACCGAAATATGACTCGCTGAACTGATCAAGAAGTTCGCGTAATTTTGTGCAGTTTTCCAGGTCGGTCGTCTGCTTGGCCTTCATGGCATACACCAGCATCTGGTGCAGCAGTGTCACTTCCTTCACATATTTCTTGTAGGCTTCCTTCTCACTTTCATCTGCCGGTTTGATTCGCTGCGTCATGAAATACTGCGTGACGATATGCATGAATTCTTCCGCATGCGTATCCTTATTGCTTATCCAGCGTACCAGTTGATTATAATTCTTGTCCTGTGCCTTCCCAAGTTCCACAATCTGATTGATCGATTTTTCTATCGTTGTGATATGCTCCTTCATCAGATTGATACGCAAGGGATCGTCATAGATTCCGCACGGAATTTCACAATGTGCCCGAACAACCAGTGCGCTGACCATTACAATCATTCCTATCACCGCCAGATTTCTTAAAGCTTTCATGTGCACTTCTCCTTATTTATCTGTTACATATTCTTAAGTCTGCATATACATACTCACGTACTAGTATACACTTTTTTCGGAATAATCAAAAATACAGGACTTCAAAAATATGTAGCCGACGGTGAGTTCGGCCATGCCGGAAGAGCCGGTGGACGCTTGCAGACTTTTTACATTCTCACATCAGGCTTATCGCAGCGATACTTCAAGTATTGAGTCCTTAAATTTTCACTCCAAGCTGAAGCTTGTACTCCAACAGCTCCATCCACGAGTTGGAGTCCACGCTTCAGCGTGCTTTTCTTTTATGCCGACATGGGTCCAACTATCGGCCTCGTCCGTCGAAAGCCGGACAGGCCGAGACCGGCTACAATTGGGTTTGCTATGTTTTTGTCTGACCGGGGAACAACGGGGTCAGGCGTTGAATATTCACTTTTTATTTTTCAGTCGCAGTTTCGCAACCA
>CAZCLS010000437.1:0-4075 GCA_964499565.1 uncultured bacterium | reverse complement strand
GAATAAGCAATGGGATATTCCCAAACTGCGGGAGCTGCTGGAAACCATCCTTCCCCAAAAAACTACCTTTAATGATTATAAGGTGGAGCACTATTTTAATACTCTCGGCCGACGCATCATGCTGTTAAATGCGCGGCAAATTGAACGTATAGATGGACAGGAGAGAATCATCCTCCTGGCTTTCGAGGACATTACGGACAGGGAGACAGCCCACCTTGCACTTGCGGACTCTGAAGAACGATTTCGGCGATTATTTGAAACAGCTAAAGATGGTCTGATTCTTGTAGAAAAGAAGAAAGGTCATATCGTCAATGCTAATCCGGCTTTCTGTAATTTGTTGGGTTATACACAACAAGAGCTCATCGGGAAGCCACTTAAAGAGTTTGGTTTTTCAATAAAACTTGACGATATTGACGTTATTTTGGAAGAATTAGTTGTTACCGGTCTTGTTTCTTATGAGGACATCTTCGTAAAAAATAAGCTGGGATCACAAATTGATATCGACCTGCAGGTAATTGACAGATCAAGGTTTGTTCAATGCAATTTCCGTGACACAACTGAGCGCAAGATTGTCGAAAAAGAAAGAGAAACACTCACCGAGCAACTCAGTCAAGCACAACGAATGGAAGCGGTTGGAACTTTAGCTGGAGGGATTGCCCATGATTTTAATAATATTCTGGCTATCATTTTTGGCAATGTGGAATTGGCGCTAGATACTATTTCTCCTGGAAATCCAGTCAGACCAAATATTGAAGAGATACTTGAAGCATCCATCCGGGCAAAATACCTTGTAAGGCAAATACTAACGTTCAGTCGAAAAAATAAAACCACACTTATTCCAATACATCCTCAGTCTCTCATAAAAGAAACCTTGAAGCTTCTTCGTTCGACAACGCCAACCACCGTATCAATAATTCAGGATATATCTAAAGATTGCGGAGCGATCATGACAGATATAACCCAATTCCATCAGATAATTATAAACCTCTTTAGGAATGCTGTCCATGCCATGAATGAGAAAGGTGAAGTAACGGTTAGTTTAAAAGAGGTACATTTAAACAGTAATGATTTAACTCGTATTCCAATAATGGCCACGTGTTCAATGAAAATCCCGGGAGCATTCGCTAAATTTTCAGTGGCTGATACTGGAACTGGAATTGATCCGAAAATAATCGAACATATTTTCGATCCTTTCTACACCACCAAACAGATAGGCGAAGGAACTGGCATGGGTTTGTCTGTTGTTCATGGCGTTGTTGAAAGCCAAGGTGGATTTATAACTGTTGAAAGTAAAGAGGGTAAAGGCAGTACCTTTAGTGTTTTTATCCCAATAACCCAAAAAGAAGAAATTCTTAAGGTTGAAGAAAGCGGCCTTTTTCAGACTGGCACGGAACGGATACTTCTTGTTGATGATGAAGAAAGCATCCTGAGCATGGCGAAACAAATGCTGGAAGGTCTGGGTTATAAAGTTATTGCTGAAAGTAGTAGTAATAAAGCTCTTGAGACTTTCAAGTCAAACCCTGCCCATTTTGATCTTCTCATGACTGACTAGTCTATGCCTAACATGTCTGGCTCAGAACTTATTGTCGAGGTATTGAACGTGAGACCAGATATGCCAATTGTTCTCTGTAGCGGATACAGCAATAAAGTATCGGAAGAAAATTATAAAGATAAAAGCATCAATACGTATCTTAGTAAACCATATAGCAAAAAATTATTGTCCGAGGCTGTCAGGAAAGTACTGGATGGAAATGAGTAGATGGCTGGTTTTCGCTTGAACCACGACCAGAACATTTCATCTCTTTCAACGATAGGAGGTCACCATGGCAATGGGTTCAGGAACAACAATGAAAATTATTGGTATTGCCCTCGTAGTTTTAGGAATTGGCCTTGCAATATGGGGGTATCAATTATCTGGTTCAGTCGAATCACAAATAACACAAGCTGTTACAGGTTCAGATACAGATAAGGTAATGACTTTATACATTTCTGGTGCTGTCAGTTTTGTTGTCGGCATATTCCTGTTCGCTAAAAATTAAACAGGAGGCAGGTAATGTGGTCGTTTGGAGATGACGAGATGACATCCGCAAGAACACAAAACCGACATCGTCCAAAGTTGACACAAGATCCGCTCGCAGCCGCCGGCTTGCAGCAATACGCTCTGCGCGGCATGCATCTCAACGGATGGGCTTTCGGTTACCCGTACACGTTCCGGAGCTGGAAAGAGGCGGACTGGAAGCAGTATGCCGATTACCTCGCCGCCCAGGGCGTCAACCTCTTCTTCATCTGGCCGTTCATGGAGATCATGCCCGTGCCGCTGTCCGCTGCTGATCGGGCCTACCTGGAAGAGGTCCGTCGCGTGGTAGACTACGCGCAGCGGCGCCATGGGATGGAAGTCTGGATTATGCAGAGCGCAAACCGGGTGGCGGTTAACGACTGCGGCGTGCGCAATCCCCGCCGGCGCCCTTATTGGGTGTTGAAAGCCCAGGGCGATTACCCGGAGGCATGCCAGGTCGAACGCAATCCGGCCGACCCAAAACAGTTCGCCCAGATCATGAAATCGCGCGAGACCCTGTACCGGAGCATCAACAATGCCGACGGCTTCTGCACCATTGACAGTGATCCGGGCGGGTGGCCCCGGAGTCCGCTCGGTGATTTCATGAAAATCTTCAAAGCCTCGCGCACGCTGCTCGATCGGCTCTGTGTCAAAGAAGATCAGACGAAACTGATTTACTGGTTGTGGTCTGGATGGGGGCAGCAGGATTGGTGGGAGAGGAATTGGAACCCGCAGGACATGAACATGTTCATGCGCAAGACGATTCGCGCCATGAAAAAGGAGGTTCCGAACCCATGGTGGCTGATCGCGGGAAGAAGGGAGTACCTTCCAGCCTGCGCGGCGGAGGGGGTTCTGGAGAAAACGGTGTATCTGCCGTATAATACCATAGAGGCCGAACCCTCACGGCCGGGTACGCAAATCGATTTCAAGCTTCAGCGTGAATATCTGGATGAGGCGGCCCGCTATCCCGGTTTGGCGGGACTGATGGGCAACGTGCAGACCCCTCTTCTTCAGTTCCCGCATGTCGGTTTCTTTCTGGATACCGCCATGGATTACGATTCCCGGAAACGGTCGCCGCGGAAGGCCTTGCGCGATCTGGCCGCGGATGTCTATCCGGACCATCAGGAACTGCTGGCGAACTGCTGGATGGCCTTGTCACCGGCTGGCCGCGCGGATGCCGGAAAGCTGGCCCGACAGTTGAAGCGCTTGCTCGACCAGGACCGGCTGGGACGATGTGGCAGGCTGGGGAAAATGCTTTTCCCCGACCGCCGGCAAATCGCTCTGGATCTGGTGTGGCAGTTGAAGGAACGGGCTGCATTCAAAGCTCTGCGCAAAGGTGTGGGCCAGCGTGCCCCGAGGGCACGCTGTGCTCGATTGCTGGAGGCGTTCCTCGCCGCGGCCCTGGAGTGGGATGGGCAACATGGGTGGTCCGCATACTGGCGCAAGCTCGGTACGGCATGGACCTTGTGGCCAATCTATGATCCGGCCTACCCGTTCATCGTGCGCGGCTTGGTGAGACTGCTGGGCGGCGCCAGGGCCGGCGAGAAGACTGTGGCGGCTTTCCTGGCGCCAATCGAGCGGCGATTGGTGCGCAGGTATGATCCTTGGACTGTGGCACGGTGCGGCATCGAACCAATCAGAGAAGCAATCCAAGGGGCAGTGCAGGTCAAGCAGGGATAGCCACCAACTGAAGACGATCCGAACCAGGTAGTTCTTCACAATGTGAAAATCCGGGTGTGTACTGTGCGAAATACATCGATTCCGATTCCTACCCCTTAAGATAACCGGGTATAATTCTTCGCAAAAATTGTGACCTGTCACATTTCCGCGCCCCTCTTTCATCCCATCGCGGATTTTGGAGAATTGGTTAAATTGAAAAAATGTCCTTAATCGGTTATAATCTGTGTTTGAATAAGAATCGGGAACTGATGAAGAACATGTCACAGGATACAGCTGAAGCCGGACCGATAGGTCTGATTGCCGGAGGAGGGCTTTTACCGCTCGAATTCGCCCGGCATG
>CAZCLS010000436.1:0-4084 GCA_964499565.1 uncultured bacterium | reverse complement strand
AGCATCCAGCCCAGGCCGCTGCCGAAGCCGTACCCGATCGTGACGATAAAGCTGTAACCACGAATAACCATAAAGAGGGCAGCGCCCAGGATGGCGCAATTCACCGTAATCAGAGGCAGGAAAATTCCCAGGTTCTGATATAAGACCGGAGAATAGCGTTCCAGGGCCATCTCAACGAACTGGACAAAGGCGGCGATAATAATAATGAACAGAATAAACCTGAAAAATTCAATCTGCAGCGGAACTAACACAAACGTGTAGGCCAGCCAGTTAAGGGCAGTCGTGAAGGTCATCACAAACACAACCGCAAGCCCGAGGCCCGCGGCGGTTTTGACTTCACGCGAGACAGAAATAAAGGGGCACATGCCCAGGAAGGTAGTCAGCAGGATGTTGCCGGTAAAGACGGCCGAGAAACACACGATTACCGCCAGCCAGATTTCAGAACCTATCGTCATTTTGCACCTTCAACATCAGGTTTAATGGTTCGGAAAAACCAGATTACACAGGCCAGGGTGAAAAACGCACCGGGAGGCATGACCATGATGATCCATTTATCCCAGGCCGGCGAGGAGAAGTAAGGAACGGCGAAGCCCAGGAAGGTGCCCATCCCGAGTAGTTCACGAATGGTAGCGATCAACAGCAGAATTACTGAATACCCCAATCCGTTAAAGAAACCGTCTATGAATGACGGCACCGGGGCATGCGACCCGGCAAAGGCTTCACAACGGCCCATGATAATACAGTTGGTAATGATCAGCCCGACATACGGTCCCAGATTTCTGCTCATCTCGGGCCAGTACGCTCTCAAGCCCAGGTCGACTAAGATAACGTAAAAAGCGATAATCAGGGTTTGCACCATCATGCGGATGCGGCGGGGAGTCCAGTTGCGCAGCAGAGAGACCGTCAGGCAACTCAAGGCGGTCGTCAGTGTCAGAGAGGCGCACATAACGAAGGTGTTCAACACAAGGTTGGTGACAGCCAGGGTACTGCAGATACCGAGAACCTGGCGGAAGATGGGATTGTTATCCCACAGGCCGTCCTTGACAATTTTAAAGGTACTGGGCTGAGCCGGACTCATTGTTCCTCCTTGGCAACGGCGTCCCGCCAGGCGCTGAGACTGGCATTAAGCATGCGTTCCAGCCGGGTGCTGGTCTGGGTCGCTCCGGTAACCGCTTCAACTTCTGATGGAGTTGACGGCATACCTTCAGCTTTCGTCATAATATTGATCGGTTCGCCGGATGCACTCACTTTTTTACCGACAAACTGGTCGCAGAACTGGGGTTTCACGATTTCGGCGCCCAAACCCGGGGTTTCACTTTGTTCATAAAAAGAAATACCGGTAATCGTGTGCTTATCGGTTTGAATACCGATAACACCTTTAATAGTAGCCCAGAACCCCCGGCCCTCGAACGGCAGGGCATAGGTGAGGAGTTTGCCGTCCTGCACATAGCGCAGAGCGCCGCCGCTGGCCGTGTCGCCGGGTTGAATAAGGGCTGCATAGCGTTCGTGGATTTTGGATGATGGCAATCCTTTCAGGTCCGGGCTGGGCAATACATTCAGCACGGCTTTTTCAAAAGCGATCTGCGCGTTGGCCTCAACCCGTTCGCGCGTCATGCGGCTAAGTCCGATCAAGACCGAGCTGAAAACCGCGGTCACGATGAACATATACACAATAGGATACCATGCTTTATCTTTCATAATGGCGGAGGCTCCTCAAGCCTTCTTTTTCTTATAAGCGTTTATGCCGTAATCAATAATTGGCGCGAACATGTTACCGAGCAGAATCGCAAACATCATACCTCCATTAAAAATCGAATAATTCCTGATAATCGCGGTACAGCCGGCGATAATGATACCGTAGATAATCCGGCCTTCCCTGGTTTTAGGAGAGCTGACCGGGTCGGTTGCCATGAAGAACGCGCCCAGCAGGAAACCGCCTCCCAGCAGCGCCGGCAGGGCTCCATGAAATTCAGAGACACCGAGCCGGAACAAACCTTCATTCAGAATGGCATAGGTGATAATAACCGAGAGAATCGTTTCGCGGCTGGCGATTTTTTTCCAGAAAAGATAGATACCGCCCAGAAGGATCAGCAGAGCGCTCGTGCCTCCCAGCACGCCGCTGATATGCCCAAAAAACAGATCGGACAGCGGCGGCACGACTGCGTTCAGCTTCATGCCGATCATCGGCGTAGCGGCGGTAATACTGTCAACAGTATAGGTGCTCCACATAGACAAGCCGCCCCATGGCAAGGGAGCCGGGTTGGCCCATTGCGTGGTCATGGACTGGGCAAAGCAGATATAGACAAAGCAGCGGCCTGCCAGCGCGGGATTGAAAAAATTACGCCCGAAACCGCCGAATACTTCCTTGCTGAACATAATCGCGAAGGCCGCGCCGAAAATAACAACGTGCCAGGGAACGGTCGGCGGCAGCACTAAGCCGAATAGAATGCCGGTGACAAAAACAGCTTCCGTAACCGGTTCACCCCGCTTGCGGCACATCAGGTATTCAACGGTAAAGGCGGTCAGGCACGAAACGGCGATGACGGCTAAGGCGCGCCAACCGAAGAAATAGACACTGCCGGCCATACAGGGAACCAGGGCCAGTATTACTTTGCGCATGATATCCTGCCGTTTAAGTATTTTCGCTTGTTGAGCTGCCACGGAGAATCCTTTATAGCTGGCGGTGATTGACGATTACCCGGCGCACCGTTCGCGCAGAGTTTCAGCGACGCGTTTGCCCAGGGAAAAACAGTCCAGCAGGTCTTCCCGGGTCGGCACATAGTTGACGGTAACCGGTTCAGCGACCTGCTCGACACCGATCGCGTTCAGATAGTCATCAAGCTCTTTGAACGCTTTTTTGTTCCAGCCGTACGAGCCGAACAGAGCGCCGATCAGGTTTTTCGGCTGCAGACCGCGAATGTATGTCAGCACATCCGCCATACTGGGAAAGATGCCGCTGTTCATCGTAGTGGAACCTGCAATCAAGGCGCCCGCGTCGATAATTTCGGTAATCACATCACTGCGGTGGGCGCCGGACATGGGCATGACTTTTGCCTCGGAACCGGCCACGCGAACGCCTTCGGCAACCGCGCGCGCCATCAGTTCCGTGCTGTGCCACATCGTGTCGTACACAATCACAACTTTATTGGTGGGTTTACGGGCGACGAATCCCTGGTACATCTCAAGAATCCAGGCAATATCTTCGGGCGTGCGCCAGAGAGGTCCGTGGTCAGGAGCGATAATACCGATATCGAGATTCAGGCTCAGGAGGGCTTCAAGCGTTTTGCCTACGATCGCCGAGTAAGGCATGACAATGTTGGCATAATATTTCGTTGCTTCCCATTTCATGATCGCCCGGTCGTTTTCGTCCGCGAACAGTTTGGACGTAGCCAGGTGCATGCCGAAAGCGTCCTGGGCGAACAGTATTTTCTCTTCAGCCAGATAACTGACCATGCTGTCAGGCCAGTGGATCATCCGGGTTTCGAGGCAGGTCAGGGTCATATTGCCGAGACTAATAGTCCCGCCGTTTTCGACTGCTTCGATACTCGATACATCATGGAAATGCGCCTGCAGGGCCTTTACGCCGTTGGCGGAGGCGAAAACTTTTTCCGGTTTAACCGTTTCGATGATCTCCGGCAGACAGCCGGAATGGTCCATTTCAGAATGGTTGGAAACAATATACTGAATGCGTTCCGGGTCGATTACCGAAGCGATCCGGCAGAGCATTTCGTCTTTGAAAGGTTTCTTTACCGTGTCAATCAGGGTGATTGTATCGGCTATAATCAGAAAAGCGTTATAGGTAGAACCGCGATCGGTTTTATAGCCGTGAAAATCAGTCAACGACCAGTCGATGGCGCCAACCCAGTAAACAGAATCGGATATTTTATGAGCAACAAACGGCTGGGGAGAAGATGCCATATGTTAAACCTCCGTGGTCGGTATATGTATTACATGAAGTAAACAGTCAAGCAGCATAAATTGTATACTGACATATTGTAGCAAAACGGAAAAAGTAATGCAAGAAGACACCAGCTATAGTGCATATAAAATATTGATATACAGGACTATAAAAAACAGCGAACCG
>CAZCLS010000435.1:0-4090 GCA_964499565.1 uncultured bacterium | reverse complement strand
GCTTCGGCCCAGCGTGATGTGGAATCGGCCATAACCGCGACATGATAGCCCATATCGCGGTAATACTCCGCTATCGTTATGCCAGTGTATATACTCGCTTCGCGCGCCGTCACCGGCATGTTTGACGTGTTGGCGATCAGTACCGTCCGTTCCATCAGCGGCCGGCCGGTCTTGGGGTCTTTCAGTTCCGGAAAATCCTGCAGCACTTGTGTCATTTCATTCCCGCGCTCGCCGCAGCCGATATAAATTATCACACTCGCGTCACACCACTTGGCCAGCTGATGCTGGGTAACCGTTTTGCCCGTGCCGAATCCGCCCGGTATCGCCGCCGCCCCGCCACGTGCCAGAGTAAACAGGAAATCGATCACCCTCTGCCCCGTAAACAACGGCACCACCGGTTCCAGCCGCCGTGCAACCGGTCGCGGTATGCGAACCGGCCAGCGCTGGCACATGCTGATTTCCTTCCGGCCTGATTTGGTTTCAAGCACTGCTATAATGTCGTCAACCGTATACTCCCCCTCCTTCGCCAGCTCTACAATCTTCCCGCTCATATCGGGCGGTATCATGATTCGATGTTCGATTAATGCTGTTTCCTGCACCGAGCCGATGATATCATTGCCCGCAACACTTTTTCCGGTGGAAACCGAAGGAATAAAATGCCATTGCCGGTCGCGTTTCAAGTGCGGCACGATCACGCCCCGGGTGATGTATGTTCCCGTTAATTCAAAAATGCTGTCCAGCGGCCGCTGGATACCGTCGTATATACTGCCCAGCATGCCCGGCCCGAGCTCGACACTGGATGGGTATCCTAATCCGACAACCGGCTCGCCCGGCTTGACGCCGGTGGTATCTTCATATACTTGAATAGTACAGATTTCGCCGTCAAGCCGGATAATTTCGCCAACCAGTTTCTGATCTCCCACCTGTACCTGGTCGCCCATGCGCATGGCGCTGGTTCCGGAAGCGAAGATTGCCGGGCCGTTAATCCGGACTATTTCTCCAACGTGTTCCATAAGTATCAATTCCTGTATGTAGTCCTGCTGCCGCAGGTGTTATTCAGCTGACGGGTTTTCATCACTGTGCAGCCGGCGTAATACCTCGTCCCGCATCTCGTCCTGGGCCCGCTGCAGTTCCGCTTCGGCTGAACAGTCTACCGTTACGCGACCGTCTTCACTTTTCAAAATCACCCCGCCGGCGATATCGACCGGTTCGTCGCCCAGTTTCAAGCCGGTTTCCCGCAATGCCTGCTGCACACAGCTCCTGTCCTGCGCGCTGCAATACACCGTCACCGGTTCCGTGCCGAACGGTTCGCGGCCCTGCTCTACCAGGCGCCGGATCCAGGCCGTGTACTGTTCATCGCGCGGATATGAACGAATTTTCTCCCTGACCAGGTTGAAAATCCGCTCGACGAATTGCTGCCGCTGAGACAACTCCCGCTTGCGCGTTTCTATTATGCGGTGCGCCCGCGCCCGTTCTTCACCGGCTTCCGCAGCCAGTCGCGCCTGAGCGCGGTACTCCGTCAGTATCGTTTCCGCGTCATCGCGCGCGTGTTCCTTTTCGCGTTCAGCCACCCGGGCAGCCCGGCTTATGAGCTGATCGGCTTCCCTTTCGACTGAATCGCGTATCTGTGCGAAGAGTGTGTCCATAACTGTTTCGTTCTCTCTGTCCGGGATAGCGGGTTATAACCGCAATCCCAGTGTTTTTTGTATCAGTTGCTGAATGTCGTCCGCTTCCGTTCCCGCGCCGACACTGTCCGGTATGTTTATCACCAGGGGCAGATGCTTGCGCAGCTTGTATTGGTCAAATTCATCCCCTAACTGGTTCGCGAATGATTGCGCAACTAAAATCAACCCGGTCTCAGGTTCTTTCAGTAAATTCAGGATTGCATCACGCGCCTCGGCCGCGTTGTAAACGACTATGCCGTCTATTCCGGCAAACCCGAGCCCGCGCACCGTTACCAGGTCTCCCACTACTTTAACCGTCATAAGGGTTCCGGGTATCAGCTGAACAAAATTACCGCCGCTATCGCCGTCCCGTATATCGCTATACCTTCAGCCAAACCGACAAATATCAGCGAGCGGCCCATCATTTCCGGCCGTTCCGCCGCGGCGCCTAACGCGGCCGAACCGACCACGGCTACCGCGATGCCGCCGGCTATCGACCCCAGGCCGACCGAAAGCGCCGCGGCAATATATTTCAGCCCCAGAGCATTGTCCGCCGCTGAGGCCTGATGGGTCGTTACCTGTTCGGCGTTTTCAGCCCGGGCTGTATCCGGCAGCATCGATACGCCAAACCACAGGATCGCCAGGCTCATGACGACCAGAACACTTTTCGATATGATACTTCCCAGTAGTAGTTTCTTTGACATTGTTTTCTCCTTATGCTGTTATTATCATTACCTGTATTTATTGTCAATCAACGATGTCTTCCACCTGGAGGGGTTCATACTTGATTCCCTCTCCCTTGAAAAACTTTGAAAAAAATTCGTAATATTCCAGCCTCAGACATTGAATAAATACCACCAGTCCTTCCAGCAGAATTACAAATATGTTGCCGGTTACCACCCACAGTATATATGATGTCCGTGAACCGAACGTTGCTTCCGGTCCCACAAAACCCCCGCCGATATTAGCTAAGATAAATACCACAAACATCAGAATCGCGTGATTCAGCGCGAATGCTCCCACACGCACAAATGATACGGTCTGGGTCATAAACCCTAACACGATTTCAGCCGGCTTAAACAGTGTCTCCGCCAGGCTGTGCTCCTCCCCATGCCGCTCTTCCGGCTCGCCCGCCGGGCCGAATATTCTCTGGTAGAATACATCCCCCACCACAATCAACGCGATCGGCACCAGTAAAACCAGTACCGTAAGCCAGATCGGCGCCGTCATCTCCGTTGTTGCCAACAGATAAAATGTTCCTAAAGATAGCCAGTAAAATATACCGCTGCACAAGCCCCATTGCCCGAAAAACGCTTCTTTGAAATTCTTTGCCATAAACGCCTGCACGACATTCAGCACGATACCTAATGACAATATGGCTATGCCGATCATGATCGCGCTGCCAAGTATCTCCGGCACCTGGTGACGCGGGCTGAGCCAGACATGCGGGAAGATCAGTTCTTCATACCCGAACACCGAGCCGTACAGGATGCCGAACACGCCCGAACTGCAGCCGGTGGCAAACAGCAGCCAGCCTACCGGACTGATCGTCCGGGTTATTTTCGACAGCCCGATCCACAGACCTATCCCGATCAGCAGCACGCCATGCCCGACATCGCCGAACATCATGCCGAACAGCAGCAGGAACGTAATGGCCACAAACAGGGTCGGGTCCAAACCGTTGTAATCGGGATAGCCGTAGGTTGTAACCAGTCCCTCAAACGGTTTCAGAAAAGAGGGATGCGCGAATTTGGTCGGCACCCGTAGTTTCCCTAACTGCATCAATTCATGCGCCAGGCCGGCGCTGTCATCCGGAGCGGATACTTCCATGATCACCCGGCCTTCCAGCAGAGCGTTCAGTTCGCGCATGATGGCGCTCACATGCTTGCGGGGCACCCAACCGTTAATGCAGGTTGTTTTAGCCGTTTTCCCGAACAGCTGCATGGCATTCAGCACGCGCAGATTGGCGCGCACCAGCCGCTGCCAGTAGCCGGTCTGGGGAGCTAATATCGCTTTCAAACCGTTCATTCGCCGCGTAATCTGGGCTAATTCCTCCCGCTGCTGCCAGAGTTGTATCTCGATCATGTCTAACGCGTCTTTAGGATTTTCACGGTACTCTGCCGGGATCGGCACTTCGGAAAAATAGACGCTTTTCAGCGTCGCCTGTACCGAACTCAAAACATCCCGCGGACACAATACTATCAGGCTGACTTCATCCTCTCCCAGCCGGCGGATTTCGAGATGATAGGTTACCTGGTGCAAACTGCGGCGCAAGGCGGGAATATACCGTTGCGGCATCGTTCCGCCCAGATAGGCAAAATAGTTGAATTGCATCAGCTCGCTGCAGGAAACGCCGGCCGTTTCAAAACTCTGCAGCGCATCCGATATCCTGGTCAGGCGCCGGATTTCTTCGGCGGCTTTGTCAC
>CAZCLS010000434.1:0-4091 GCA_964499565.1 uncultured bacterium | reverse complement strand
GGTTTTATCCGCAGCAGTTCCCGGGCCAGATATATGCCGTTTATGCCGGGCATTTTCAAGTCGGTTATAACCGCATCAAATCGGTCCGGATCCTGAACAAAAACCGCAAGCGCCTCTTCCCCGCCTGAAACACCCATGCATTCATACCCCAGTAACGTGAGCATTGTTTTGCATACTGATACGATATTTTCATCATCATCAATAAATAATATGTGCCCGTGCCCTCTACGTGCCTTTTGTTTCCGGTCGATCTGCTCCAGCGGGTTTTCTGACGTTCCCGGCACATACACGCTTACTGTTGTTCCGCGATCCGTTTCGCTGGAGATGACTATTTCCCCTTTCAGCGAGCTGACGATGCCATGCACAATTGCTAATCCTAACCCCGTTCCTTCTCCAAACTTTTTTGTGGTGAAAAACGGCTCGAATATCCGGTCCACTACTGACTTAGGAATGCCAATCCCGGTATCTTTCACTTGCAGCCGCACATATAATCCCGGGCTCAATTCTTTGAATGTATCTGCTTCTTCCCGGCTGATCATAATGTTTTTACACTCAACTGAAAGCACGCCTGTTCCATCCGGCATTGCCTGAATCGCATTCTTGATGATGTTAAGTGTCACCTGGTGCAGCTGCACCGGGTCGGCCATTACCGGTGCTGTCCCGGGTTCAATATTGATCTCCACGTTAAGCGTTTTCGGTGCGGTATCCATCACCATTTTAACAACTTCCTCGACAACCACTCCCACCTGCAACGGTTGCCGCACCTCATCGCTCCTGCGGCTGAATGTCAATATCTGTGATACCAGGTTTCTTGCCCGGTGCCCGGATTTCAGAACTTCTGTGAGATATTGTTCTATCCGGGACCCTTTAGCCGCCTCTTCCAAAGCTAAATCCGTATAGCCCATCAACGCCATAAGTATGTTGTTGAAATCATGCGCGATCCCGCCCGCCAGCGTCCCGATAGCTTCCATTTTCTGAGCCTGCCGCAATTCTTTCTGCAGGCGTACCTGTTCCGTTATATCGCGCTTGACCGCTACGTAACTGATGATGGTGTCGGTATAGTCTTTTATCGGCGAAATAGCCGTTTCTTCCTCATACAGCGTGCCATCTTTGCGCCGGTTGATTAACTGCCCGTACCACGTTTCCTTGCGCAACAGTGTTTGCCACATTTCCCGGTAAAATTCATTGCTGTGTTTGTTGCTCTTCAATATACTCGCGTTCTTTCCGATTACTTCCGTCTTGGCATATCCCGTGATCGTTTCAAAAGCCGGATTGACATATTGTATTTTTGCCATGCTATCCGTGATCATGATCGCTTCCGCCGCCTGTTCAACCGCCGTTATCAATCGTTCCCGGTCTTCCCTGATCTGTTTTCGCTCGGTTATATCCTCATACATCCCCAGCACCCCTATCACCGTACCGTTTCGGTCGCGCATCGGTACTTTGCTGACATCCCGCCATATTACCTCCCCCCCGGACATCATCTGCGTTTCTATCATGTGATACTCCGGCTCGCCTCCTTCAAGTACCCGCTGGTCATCACGCCGGAAATAATCCGCGGCTTCTTTTCTCCACTTCAGTTCATAATCGCTCTTCCCGATAATCTCTTCCGGCTCGTTCAATCCCGCCACGCGCGCGAAATTGCGGTTGCAGCCCAAATACACCGAATGCAGGTCCTTCCAGAATATACTTTGCGGTATCGTATCCATCACTGTTTCCAGCATCTGCTTCGACTCGTACTGCTGCTCATATAACGTGGCGTTGTGCACGATCTGGGCCAGCCGCCCGGTCATCAATTCCAGCAGCCTGCGCAGTTCGTTCGAAAATCCGTTCGCAACCGCCGATCCGCAATTCAGTGCCCCGATACACTTGTTACCGATCACCATTGGCACGGAGAAAGTAGATTTTATTCCCTCGCTCTGTAATGCCTCTTCTATTTTGTATCGCCCCGACGTTGCCTCAATATCAGCCCGGTAAATCGGGACAGGATGCTTTTTGAATCGAACAAACGGTGTGTCTTCCAGCGGCAACTCTTGCCCTACGGTTAGAACCGTGCCTTCCTGCTTCAGAGCGCAAATCAGGATGCTGCTCATGTCCTCTTTAAACATGACCAGCGATACCCGCGGAAATGAAAACTGCCGGGCTATAAATTGTACCGCGTTTTCTCCCGCGCTTTTAACATCCAATGATAAAATCGACCGCGCAAATTGGTGCAGCAGTTCCATATTGCGCGCCTTTTCCGATAAGGCCGCTCGATACCGATTGATCCGGCGGCTGATAAATCGGGATATCAGAATCGATATGAGAAATCCTATTGAAGTAAAACCGCAGAATAATGCTATTGTTCCTTTCGCCTGACTGTACAACCTGCCTTTCAGCTCCTGCCGTTCGCGCACTATCATTGCCTCTAAATCATCTATGTATATGTCCGTATTGATTATCCAACCCCAGCGCTCGAACCGTGATGAATACGCTATCTTGGCTGCCGGCTCCCGCGTGCCCGGCTTGGGCCAGCTGTAGTGCGTGTATCCTCCCCCGGATGCTTTGCTGTTCCTCATGAATTCTTCCAGGATCACGGTTCTGTTCGTGGCAGCCATTGCCAGGCCATTTGTTCCGTCTTGCCCGGATTTGAATGGATTTACGATCGCGTTGCCATCATAATCGATAATTGTGTAGTACCCCTCATTCTCAAACCGGATATCCTTTAACCATTCTATCGTCTGCAGCTTGACATACTCTTCAGCGGTATCCATGTAGATTCCCGCGCCGATTACCCAGTCAAACGGTTCGAATAGTTTCACATATGATCGTTTCAACACCGCATTTGTTGCTCCCGGCTTTCTCCAGGTGTAATGTGTATGCCCTTCTTTTCCCTCCTGGATGACCGCCAGCATATCCCGAACGAAATACTGCCCGCTCTCATCCTTCAGTTCCAGCACATTCTGCTGCTCCAGCTCCGGTTCGCTCCCGTGAATCCACATTGTACCCTGACGGTCGAACACAAAATAATACCCCTGTCCATTATCCCAGCGGACAGCATACAACGCCTCATGCATAAGATTCTTTATTTCATCAGCCGGCAGACTGCCCTTATAACGGTTATATATACGTTGGCAAATTTCATGTCCTTCATATACCCGCCCCAGGATATACGCGTCCATCATATCCTGTATGTTGTTTTCCTGATGCGTGATATAACTCAGCGCGCGTTCTACCCGGTCGCGTAATTCAGCTTTCTCCTCATCTATATACACTTCTTCCAGCCGCCGCATATTGTGCCGGAATTCGTTGTGCTGTTGATGCCAGAATAATAATCCCATGGTCAGCATAAGAATCGTTATTATTCCTATAAAACTGACCAGGATCAGTGTGCCGATATTTTCTTCTTTTATCAGCCTCATTGCCCCCCGTCTTTCCCAGAGCGCTCCGGTTGTTTCATTGCTCTTCCCGCGTGAGTATCGTCGAAACATCCGGATGTGACAGTTTCCGGTTGGTCTTCAATAGTGATGGATACCAGGACGCCGGTATGATTGCCGCATCCAGGTTTATTTCCTGTATTACCGTTACTTCGGACGGCTTGCCGGGATCACGCCTGGTCGTGTATGTAATCGTTCCCGCTCCTTCCGGCGCCCGCCACGTCAGAGACGGTGGCGTCAGCTGCAAATCCGTCATGCTTTCCGGCACGCTTATGCGCGTCGTCACCAGTGTGCGCGTTTCGTTATCCCAGTACAGCGGATTTTCGCGCGTGTCCGATCCCAGTCCCAGCACGTTCTTCATGCCCGCCGGCAGCGTGAAGTACAGGTATTCACCGTCCCGTACCGCGTACCGGTCTATTTCCGCGCTGAAACTGAGCGTACCTGGATAACTGCCATAGTCCGTTACCAGTCCGCTGGTTGCTTTCGCCGCTTGTGATAGAGACGCTACCAGCTCCAGAAAATGCCGCCGCCGCTCCTCGGGCGGCATCTCTGAATACATCCGGCGGAACCCTGCATAACCCGTGCCGTACATCTTCCGCGTTACTGTTATCCGCGCGTCTCCCGCTTCAGTAAATCGTACGTCGTATTCTATCTCTGTCCGCTCTTCCTTGTCTG
>CAZCLS010000433.1:0-4110 GCA_964499565.1 uncultured bacterium | reverse complement strand
AAAAGAAATATCGGTGCCATACCTGGCAATCCAGATGGTGCCGTATTATCCTAAATTACATGGTTACCTCAATTCGTTTATCATGTCGGTATATGCGAATTGTATCTCAAACAACAATCAGGAAAACATCTATCTGGTATATGAGACCAGAACAGAAGAGGAGAATGACAGTGGATTGATAATCCGACCGCTTCATACTGTAATCGGTGATCAGTGATCAGTGATCGGTAATCGGTGTTCGGTAATCGGTGATCAGTTGGGGTTGAAGGTTTAGGGGTAGCCACCGTTTGTCCCGAAACGGTGGTCTGGCTCTACAGAAGCGCCTATATGAACGAGTTGGAGTACACGCTTTAGTGTGGCATGCCAGTTTCACCCTGGCGACGTTTAAAAGAGGGAACTGGAGAAGGATGTGGAAAGGTGCAGTGTGGGTGGGTATGCCATTTCAGACACCCACTGCGGAGCAGCGGGTGCTACTTGCGGCCCTCGGTTATCTTCCCTCTGCTATTGTAGCACATCCACCGGCTCGCTCCGGCCATATTCCCCTCGCCGTCGGCCACATTGCTTTGACGTAATCAGTATTCGGAAAACGGACATCGGATTATTGACTTTAACCTTGTTTTTGGATAGTATTGTGCTTTGTGTCTTCTTTTAGAGAGTACCTGGGAGGTGTTATGCGTGTTACGTTCGGCTTTTATCTCGATGGAGCGCCCTGGAGCGATAAACCAGCTTCAGTAGGCGAACTCCGCCTTGGTCCGGCCGGAATGCTCGGTCTGCTCGAAACCCGGCTGGGTCTCTCTGGCCCGCAGGTCCATCCCGCCGCCAGAATCAATCAGTATATGCAGCGCCTCGAACAGGCAGATAAGCCCGGTTGCTGGTTCCATGATTCGTTTGCTGCCGATCCCTGGTCTACCGCAAAACAACTCCTGTCCTGGCGCGATACACTAGTAGAAGCTGGCTGGTCCGGTCAATTAGAAAATTCAAGTTCTCCACGACTGCAGGCATTGGCTGATATAGAACAAGTGGATATAGCACTAGCTCCCGGCCGGGAAGACCGCTTGCGTGAAGTTATACGGCACCTGCAGCAGCCGGGTTCAGTCGGTATATCTACTATTCAGTTAATTGAACCTGATGATCTGCTTCCACCTGCCTGGAAAGAAGTTATTACTCAATTGAAGAGTAGGGGAGTCAGCATAATCCTCGCTGCCCCTTTATCCAGTCCTGAGCAGTGTACAACCAACCTGACGAAAGTACAGGCTGCGTTGAATGGCGGGAGCAGCGCATCCGCCATTACCCGCTATGATGATTCCCTGGTATTGCTCAGATCCGATGATGAATGGGAAGCGGCTGAAACCCTTGCCTTATGGCTTTCAGCTGGTAAAAGAACAAATGACTCTGTTGCAATAATCTGTAATACTGACTCTACCGTGCTTGACCAGGCGCTGCAACGGCAGAATTTGCCGCAACTGGGCGTTTCAGCATCATCCCGCTGGCGCGCCTGGAGCCAGATACTGCCTCTCGTACTGGCCAACGCCTGGAAACCGGTAGATGTCAATCGACTGATCGAATTATTGACATTGCCGCTATCTCCGGTTAAGAGTAACGCTGTATACCATTTACTAAATGCATTGAAAACTGAGCCGGGAACGGAAGGGTCAGCCTGGCAGACGGCCCTGGAGACTATTGCCGCGGATGACGGGGATACTGCATCGGTCGACTCAGTTAATGAGATATTACATACCAACCGCTATTCTCCCGAGCCGGGCATCCCCGAACAAACATTAATACAGCGATGTCAGTGGGTGATCGATTGGATGTCAAAGCGAGTTGACCGCGAACCAATGTTAAGCCAGGCTATCAGCCATGCGCGGGAAATGCAGAAATTAGCTGAAGGCAAAGGAACGCTTCCCCGTGTTGCTGTTGAACGAATGCTTGATTCAGTGATAGGGACAGGATACAAAGATCCCGGCCGCTTCGAGCAGGCCGCACTGTGGCAGGTGGTTAATCATCCGGGGCAGATCACAAAACCATGTAAGACCGTTATATGGTGGAACTTCATCGATCCCGAGTCTCCTCCGGCAGTTTATTGGTCCAATTCCGAACGTAAAAGTCTTAGTAAGGCTGAAATAACCCTGGAACAGTCATGTATAAGCGGTAAACGTGAGACAAACGCATGGAAGATAGGGTTCACAAACGCCCGCGAACATGTGATCCTGTTCAGCCCGATTCGGAAAAATAGTGATCCCGTGTATCTTCATCCCTTCTGGGACGAAATTCGCACGGCCGCCGCGGGAGCGCAGACCGATCAGCAGGAAGATGCTGTTACAGCATGCCTGGAAAGAAACTGCAGTGATCTGCATGACGGTGGTAAATGGAGTCTGGCCGGGCGTAATGCTTCGTTAAAAAAAGTGGTAGAGTCTGGATTGCCCGCTTCGTCCGGCAATTACACAATACCGGCGGGTTCAATTACTTCACCGGTTTCACTTTCTTATACACAGATGAATACGATGATCGGCTGTCCGATGAAATGGGCATTGCAGTATCATTGCCGACTACGTCTCACTGATACTCTGTCGCTTCCCACGGGTAATCAGATGATAGGAACTCTGTGCCATAAAATTGTCAACCAGATGTATGCTGATACTTCACAGCAGTGGTCTCCGGACGAAGCCAAGGCACAAGCGATTGAACTGTACGACTCGCTTGTCAACTCAATGGCATCTGAATTTCTGCTGGAAGGCAGAAAACTCGATAATGACCGCTGCCGACGATCAATAGGCCATGCCGTCAAACAACTTGTAACAGAAATTCATAAGCGGGGGCTGATAGTTGAGAAAACCGAAGAGAAATTAGAAGGCATACTTGATGATGTGCCGTTCAGGGGTTTTGCTGACATTATCCTGCGCGACATAAATGGCAACCCGTTTATTCTTGATATGAAATGGTCCGGTTCAAGCAAGTATATGAAAGAAGAGTTTACAGAGGGTACCGCACTGCAGCTGGCAACCTATGCCTGGCTGCTGCAGAGCATAGAACCCGATACCAGCGCTTCATGCGGTTATTTTATGCTGGCACAAGGTGAAATACTCGTCGATAAAGAACTAATTGATGATAACCCGCTCAACCCCGTACGGTCACTTGATAAAACCTGGGAAATGGGTGTGAACACGTGGTGCGCGTTTTTAACGACATTGAATAAGGGAACTATGGAAGCAAGTGGCGTTAAAGAGCAGCTTAAACAGTCAGAAAGCGGCCTGAGCGATTTAAAATTAAAACAACATTTCAAAGATGAATATGCTCAAGATGAGTTGCTGTATCAAAAACCCCCATGCACGTTTTGTGACTTTTCTACTCTGTGTGGCGCTAAGGGAGGTGCGGAATGAAAAATATCACGTTGATTAATGCCAGTGCCGGCTCGGGAAAAACATACACCTTAACCCAACGGGTAGTCGAAAAACTGGAAGGTGATGTTGCTCCGGAAGGTTTAATGGCTACAACCTTTACCAATAAAGCCGCTGCCGAACTGCGTGAACGTATTCGTCTGCAGCTGCTGAAACATAATAAAATAGAAGAAGCTCAACAGGTATTTGACGGATTCGTAGGTACGGTTAACAGTATTTGTGCCCGGTTACTGAAAGAATACTCGATTGATGCAGGCCTGTCGCCGGCCCTGGATGTATTACCGGAAAATGACGGCACCCGACTGTTCAAGATCGCTGTTTCAAGCGTTATCAATGCACATGCTGAGTCAATTGAATCTGCTGCCCGTAGACTCAGTTATATTGGCGGTGGAAATGAATATAATAAACTTCCTGAATGGCAGGATTCAGTACGGCGGATAATTGACATTGCCCGTTCGAACCAACTTACTGGTGATGACTTAAAGGCTTGTGCCGATTCGTCATGGAGTACTCTAAGCACGGTATTAGGGCCTGCAAGTGATAGTGACTTAACTGCTCAGCTGATGACGGCGGTGAAGGATGCCATCCTCGCTCTTGAACAAATTGCAGAGCCGACTAAAGGAACTGCTTCTGGTTTACTCGAACTAAAAGAATATGCAAATAAAATATCCAATAGTGATTTTGCCTGGGCCAATTGGGCGAAAATCTCTAA
>CAZCLS010000432.1:2036-4112 GCA_964499565.1 uncultured bacterium | reverse complement strand
CTGTAATCGTTTCCAATACAGTCTATGTCGGCTCGAACGACGGCAAGCTCTATGCTCTGACTCTTGACAGTGGCAGTAACGTATGGCAGTTTGATGCCGGTGATGAAGTTGAAGCCCCGCCGCTCTATCATGATGGCATTATTTACGCCGGATCGGCAAATGGAAATCTGTATGCTCTCGATGCGCATGCTGGAACACAGTTATGGACATTCGCGACGGGCAACCGGATTGTTGGTTCAGCTAACTGGGCGCCTGCACCTGATACGGTTTGCGGCGTAATTTTAGTCGGCAGTTACGACAATACAATGTATTGCCTCGACGCGCACGCAGGCACGCAGGTGTGGACATATACGACCGGCAATTACATTAACGGTGCTCCGGCAATTGCCGGCGGACGCGCGGTATTCGGCGGGTGTGACGCCAAAGTGCATGTTATCTCAACGCTGAACGGCAGTCTGTTAGGTGAAATACCACTCGATTCCTATATCGCCGGTTCGGCGGCGGTAGATGGTTCTAAGGCGTACATAGGCCATTACGGCAATGCTCTCGTCTGCGTTGACCTGCAAACCTTTTCGGTCGATTGGCAATACAGTGATCCCGAGAATGGCGCCCCGTTCTTTTCCTCCCCGGCTTTGTCTGATACGTTTGTTATAACCGGATCGCGCGATTACCGCGTCCATTGTGTCGACCGCTCTACCGGTAAAAAAGTATGGACTGTTCAAACCAAAGGCGATGTCGACAGCTCTCCGGTTATCTGCGGCGACAGTGTCTTCGCCGCGTCATGTGACGGCCGGTTGTATCGCATCAGCTTGGCGAAAGGAACTGTTGTCTGGACGTATGAGATCGGCGGAACGATCACCGCTTCGCCTGCCGTGGCGTCGGGTATGCTTGTCATTGGCGCTGAAGACGGGCGCGTGTATGCATTCGGGAGAGAACAATGAAGGTTGTGTATATAGTACCAGGCTCCGGTGGGGGATTTTATTGCGAGAACTGCCTGAGAGACAGTATTCTGGTTAAAGCCTTGCGAGCGCAGGGCCATGATGTTATTATGGTTCCGATGTACCTGCCGCTGTTTACGGATGATGAATCCCTGCCAGGCGACACACCGGTTTTCTACGGAGCAATTTCTTTGTATCTCAAGCAGAAACTACCCTGGCTGCGGCGTATGCCTGACTGGCTGGAAGCTCTGCTCGATTCGAAACCTATGCTGGCTTTTGCTGCCAAAAAAGCCGGGTCTACCCGTGCCACCGGTCTGGAAGCTATGACCCTTTCCATGCTGCGCGGAGAACATGGCGGCCAGGCCCGGGAACTTGAACGCCTGGTCGATTGGCTCGCTCATGATCATCAACCCGATATTGTTCATCTTTCCAATGCGCTCTTGATCGGTCTGGCAGGCCGTATAACGGAAAAACTGCATGTGCCGGTTTGCTGCTCACTGCAGGATGAAGATACCTGGATTGAACCAATGCCGCCTGCCTGGCAAAAGCAAATCTGGAATACTATGGCTGAGCGGGCTGAAGATATTTCCGCCTTTCTCGCCGTCAGCGATTTTTATGCCGGCATTATGTCCGGCCATTTGCGCGTCCCTCAGAAAAAAATGCATACAGCCTATATCGGTATCGACCCCTCGCTGTATTCTCCTGCTTCCGTCTCTCCCGATCCGCCGGTTATAGGCTATCTTTCCCGCTTGGCTGAAGCAATGGGCTTTGATATTCTGGTTGAAGCGTTCATTCGTCTTAAAGGCGTCTATGGCCATAAAACACTGAAACTATACGCGACCGGCGGCCGTACCGGAGACGATGACCGCTTTATCCGCCAGCAGCAGAAAATATTACGCCAGCATGGTTTGCTTGATGATGTTCAGTTCTTTGATGAATTCAGCGGCCGCCATCGCATAGACTTTCTGCAGAAATGTTCAATCGTATCCGTGCCGGTTCCCCGGGGTGAAGCGTTCGGCTTGTTTATTACTGAAGCTTTGGCGTGTGGCGTTCCGGTTGTGCAGCCGCGCGCAGGAGCTTTTCCCGAATTAGTTGAAGCTACCGGCGGCGGTGTGATCTATGAACCGAATGATGTCAT
>CAZCLS010000432.1:0-1936 GCA_964499565.1 uncultured bacterium | reverse complement strand
AACCATTATCCATTAACCATATAACATATACCATCCTCATGAAAGAGTCTCCTTTGCTTCTCGTTGAGCATGTGCGCAAAACCTATCCTGTAGGAAATTCAGTGCCGCCCCTGACTGTTCTGGCAGATATATCTCTTACAGTTCAGCAAGGTGAATCCCTCGCTATAACCGGCCCGTCCGGTTCCGGAAAAAGCACGCTCCTGAATATTATCGGTACCCTCGACCAGCCATCTGCCGGGACCGTAACGCTTAACGGCAGGAAAGTGTCTTCACTCTCGGAACAGGAAGCTGCCCGTGTGCGCAACAAAGATATTGGTTTTGTTTTTCAACTGCACTACCTTCTGCCCCAATGCACCGTGCTTGAAAATGTGCTGATGCCAACGTTGCCCGGCAATCAAACGCAGTCAGCCGAACATCTTCATAATCGGGCCCGCGGCCTTCTGGAACGAGTAGGCCTGGCGCAGCGATTGTACCATCGGCCCGGTCAGCTTTCCGGTGGTGAATGCCAGCGTGTGGCGGTTGTCCGGGCTTTGATTACGAAACCTCTTCTGCTCCTGGCTGATGAACCTACCGGCGCACTCGACCATACCTCCGCAGAACAATTAATCAATCTGCTGGTTGAATTGAATTGTGAAGAAGGTGTTACCCTTATTGTGGTTACCCATGCCGAAGAGTTGGCCGGTCGTATGCAGCAACAATATCTCTTACGCGATGGAATCCTGCATCACCAGCAACAATAATGACAACAACCTTTTACATCATCAATCATCGTATAGTAAAACGCAAGAATGTACGTGCCATTGGCGGAACCGCCGGTGAATCAGATTACGGGAAGTACCCCGCCTCTCCCGCGCACACCGGGCAGTCAGTGCGTAGCCTGCTTTCAGGGGAAACAGTCCCCATGCGGCCTATCTCTATTCCACCACTCCACTACTCCATTACTCTATTACTCCATAACAGGCGGACGCAAGGCCCGCCCCTACAAACAACTCCATTACCCCATTACTCCACTACTCCAATGCTACACACCCGGCCTCATCCGTCAAAAGCTGGACAAGTCGAGACCGGCTGCATAAACTCCATCATGTCACAACATCCTTACACATGCAAGATATGAACCGTTTTACTTTTATTTTTCGAAACATATCGTTTTTCCGCCGCCTCCATGCCGGTGTTCTCTCAGGAGTTGTCCTCAGTACCGCGGTCATCGTCGGTGCCCTTGTTGTCGGAGATTCCGTGCGTGACAGTTTAACAAATTTAGTTCACACCCGTCTCGGTTCGGTTGAATATGCCTTGGTTGGTAACGACCGCTTTGTATCTGCAGCCCTTGCCCGCCGCCTGGGCTTGCGCGCAGGATATGACTGCAGCTCGGTTCTCACGCTCCCTGGTGTTGTCTCGGCTGATGGCGGTGCCCGGCGGGTTAATGATGTCAGTGTGTACGGCATTGATGATTCTTTCTGGACGTTCGCACCGCGCGCACCATCGTTTCCACCTTTGTCTGAGGATACCGTTATTCTTAATTCCTACCTGGCCGGCCGTTTGGGTGTCAGCCAGGGCGATGAAGTAGTTCTCAGAATCAGGAAAAAAGCAGTCCTGCCCGGTGATGTGCCGATCGGTGGTGATGCTGCCGAAACGATTGCCTTCCGTATGACGGTTGCTGCAATTGCCGACAATGCCGGTTTCGGCCGCTTCAGTCTTAGAGCCGTTCAAAGTCCTCCATATAATCTTTTTATCAATCGTCAGCTGCTTGCCGGGAAATTGGATGTGTTAGGTAAAGCCAACCTGCTTGTCATTGCTCCGGGCAAGGCGGTGTCCGTGTCTCAGGCTTCAGTGCAGTCAAATCTAACCGCTGTCTTCAGCCTGGCCGATGCCGGTTTTTCTCTGCGTGTGCTTACTAATCAGAACCAGATAGAACTGAGATCAGATCGCATTTTTA
>CAZCLS010000431.1:1978-4113 GCA_964499565.1 uncultured bacterium | reverse complement strand
GCAGCGCGTTCGATGTCTTCCTGACTGACATCCGCGCGACCGTAGGAGATGTTATTACGGATTGAATCGTTAAACAGAAATGTTTCCTGTGTAACAATACCGATCTGTTCACGCAAAGAGAAGAATGAAGCATCGCGGATGTCGGTGCCATCAATGGTAATGGAGCCCGAGGTAACGTCATAGAAGCGGGGGATAAGATTGACAAGCGATGTTTTGCCGGCGCCGCTGGGGCCGACGATAGCAATCATTTCACCGGATTTAACGGTCAGAGTTAAATCTTTGATAATAGGCGGTTCGTCGGTTTCGTACCGGAAGGAAACATTTGAAAAGCGCATTTCGTGTTCCAACGGGGGCAGTGCAATCGCATTGGGCACTTCGCGGATATCAACATGTTTGTCCAGCAGATCGTAAATACGGGTCAGGGAAGCCAGTGAGCGCTGGAAAATATTATTGATTTTGCCGATGCTGCGGAATGGTTTAATACTCATGAGCATCGCGCTGGCATAGGCGGCAATGATACCGAACTGGCTGGGGTCGTTGAGAGCGGGCCGGATCAGAATAAGGGCTATCGTCAACAGACAGGCGACGCCGACGATTTCGGTTATGGGGCCGACGAGGGCATCGCGTTTAACGGCTTTAATCCGGAGTTTACAGAATTTATCAGCCTGGTGATTAAAGGCCCGGACTTCATAGCTTTCCATATTGAAGGCGCGCACAATCCGGATACCACTGATCGTTTCCTGAAGGATAGCGGTAATATCGGCGATTTTCTCCTGTGTTTTGCGCGAAATTTTTCTCAGTCGGCGGCCGATGATGATTATCGGGCCCATTATGAGGGGAACCACAATAGCAGCCAGAAGAGTAAGCTTCGGATAGCAGAGCAACATGAAAATAATTGCTACGGGCAACTGGACAACCTGGGCGACATTGTCGGTAAACCTGGCAGTCATGGCGGCCTGGACAGTATTGACGTCGTTGGTAACCCGGCTGATGAGTTCACCGGTACGCATTTTAGTAAAGAACTGGACCGGGAGCTGTTGAAGTTTATCATACAGGCTGGTCATCAAATCGCGCATGACATTCTGGGCGACGGTTTCCATGGAAACTTTCATGGCATACTCAAATAAGCCGCGCAGGACGGTGGAACAGATAATGAATATACAGAGTGGGAGGATCAGATCTTTGCGATCGATGGCGTTGACAGCGCCGACTACCGCGTCTATTCTGGTGGTAATCCAGAGGGGCAGAGAATAGACATTTTCGGGGACAGTGATTTCTTTATTGGCAATAATAATAGAGAACAGCGGGATAACGGCGCTGAGGGAGACGAACTGAAACGCGTTGGTGCCAATAACGCCGAAAAGGGCGATAATCAGGCGCAGTTTATAGCGCAAAGCATTTTTAAGAAAACGAAGAAAATCTTTCATAGGAATGGAAAATCCTGGTACGCCCGGCGGGAATCGAACCCACAACCTTTGGCTTCGGAGGCCAACGCTCTATCCAATTGAGCTACGGGCGCACAACCTTAATTATTCACCCTGTATCAAGGGACAAAGTATACCATTTACCGGGTGAAATTACAAGATAAAATGTTAGTGAGAACTGTTCTCAAAAACTATCTGAGATAAATCGGCAATCCCGGAAGAGAGCGTATTCCGGATGACGCGCAGCATTTTATGGCGGTTGACGCGAATCGATTCATCTTCGACATTAACCCGGACCTGGTCAAAATAGGTGTGCAGAGTGTCATACAGGCGGTCAGCCACCAGCGTCAGGGCGGCGCGATAATCGTCAGCGTCCGTCAGTTCGGTCAGCCGGGTAGAAACGGAACACCAGATATCCCAGGCTTCGTGTTCAAGCTGGACGGTAAACAGAGCCGGGTCGACAGCGGTATCTGGCAGGCAGACATCCCGGGTAATATTATGGCAGCGTTCCACGACCGTGCAGGCTTTTCTGAACGCGTCTGTATCGAGCATAGCCATAAGCTGCCGGGCTTTATCGAACGCGACCGCCGTTATGTCCCAGCCGGAAGCCATGATAGCATTAATAATATCATAACGGATACCGGCATCTTTAAGAACGGTTTCGAAGCGGCCGCTGAGCAGTTGAAGAATCTGCGTTCTGACGGAGTCGGA
>CAZCLS010000431.1:0-1878 GCA_964499565.1 uncultured bacterium | reverse complement strand
CGGTTTCGAAGCGGCCGCTGAGCAGTTGAAGAATCTGCGTTCTGACGGAGTCGGATGAATCACCGGGAAAAAGATCCAGAGCCGCGTCGATCAGGGTGGAGAGCGAGAAGCGCAGATTACGGGCCGTGATGGTTCGCAGGACTCCCAATGATTGGCGCCGCAAGGCGTATGGGTCGGCCGAGCCGGTTGGTCCCAGGCCGATAGCACAGCATCCGGCAATGGTATCGATTTTATCAGTGATACTCAAGAGCCTACCGGCGTCAGTAGCGGGCAAGGCATCATCGGCGGTACGGGGCAGATACATTTCCCTGATAGCGTCGGCGATTTCGGCAGGTTCATGGTCTATAACGCGGACATAGATACTGCCCATGATCCCTTGGAGTTCGGGAAATTCGAACACCATAGCAGTCAGCAGATCTGTGCGGGCCAGCAGAGCGGCGCGTTGAGCAGGCGGGCAGGCCTGTTCGCGGCCGGAGAGAGTACTCAGAAGGCCGATCAGCTTCTGCACTCGTTCTGCCTTGGCGTAATAGGAGCCTAATTCCTGTTGAAACACGATTAATTTCAACGCCTCGATTTTATCGGCCAGCGGCTTGCGCAAATCCTCATCCCAAAAGAATTTGGCGTCAGCCAGGCGGGCTACAATAACGCGTTCATACCCGCTGCGGATACGTTCGGCGTCTTTCAAGTCATTGTTCGCCACGGAGAGAAATCCTGCCGCGACAGCACCCTGGTCATCATACACCGGAAAACTTTTCTGATGTTTCTTCAGGGACGTAACAAGTACCGGCTCCGGCAGGGTAAGGTATTCAGAGGAGAAAGCGCCGCGAATGACATTGGGCCATTCAACCAGGTTGGCGCAGGTTGCAACGAGTTGACGGTCTAGTTTTTCCTCACGGGCTCCGTGGGCGATAAGCTGCCGGACGATTTCATTTTCACGGTCCCGGGCATCAAGGATAACATGAGCTGAATAGAGAGCATCGGCATAGGCCTGCCAGTCGGCTCTGGCCAGCTGAATAGGGTCGGGAGATAAAAAGCGGTGACCATAGGTTACACGGCCGGCAGATAAACCGTCAAGCATAACGGGAACTTGATCGGCACCGAACAGGGCCACTAACCAGCGGACAGGCCGGGCGAAGACCGTCGGTTTATCTTCCCAGCGCATTGATTTTGGCGCTTTGAGAGAACGTATGACCGTAGCGATGATATCGGGTAAAAGGGTACTGGTTGGCGCGCCTCCCTGAGAAATAGTCGCGAAAAGATATTCCTTGTCGTTCACGAGTGTACGTTCGAGCTGTTCAATGGGAACACCGGCTTTGGCGGCGAAAGCTTCGGCAGCTTTAGTGGGCTGACCGTTTTTGAAGGCGACACTGACAGGAGGCCCTTTGACTTCCTGTTTACTGGTCGGCTGTTGTTCGGGTATAGCCTGGCAGAAGAAAGCCAGGCGGCGAGGCGTATACGCGACGCGGAACGCTTCGGCGGCGAGATTATGCCGGCTGAAAGCGGCTTCAAACAATTTCAGCACCTGAGCGCTGTAGGGAGCCAGATACGAAGCGGGTAATTCTTCAGTGCCGATTTCTACCAGTAAGGACCGGGACATAGCAATATATGGTTGATGGTTGATGACGCGCACTATTATTGCGGTTCTGATTGCCGTTCCAGGTATGACACGGTACATTCGCGGGCCATAGCCCTGATTCGGCTGATATAACCGGTGCGTTCGGTAACACTGATAGCACCGCGGGCGTCGAGCATATTAAACCAGTGGGAACATTTTAAGAGCCACTCATATGCCGCAAGGGGCAGATGGTGTTCCAGGGCGGCTTTGCATTCCAACTCGGCGATATTAAACAGTTGCCAGTGGCGCTCGATAGAGGCACC
>CAZCLS010000430.1:0-4115 GCA_964499565.1 uncultured bacterium | reverse complement strand
GGATGTAATACCACAACGGAAACAACCATGAAATCAGAATCACCGGCCGAAAACACGGCACTGCCCACGTCCGTTTTAGACTTTACCATGAAAGATATCACCGCTAATGATGTCGCCCTTAATTCCTATTCCGGTTCGGTTATCATGATTGTCAATACCGCCAGCAAATGCGGTTTTACCCCTCAATACGCCGGTTTGGAAGAATTATATAAACGTTTCCGCGACAAGGGATTTATTGTCCTGGGCTTTCCCGCGAATGATTTTCTGTGGCAGGAACCTGGCTCTGATGAAGATATTCAACAGTTCTGTACCATGAATTATGGCGTCACCTTTCCGATGTTTTCAAAAATATCGGTCAAGGGTAACGATATCCATCCTCTCTATGCCTGGTTGACCGGCAAAGACTCCGATCCGGAATTCAGCGGAGCTATCTCCTGGAACTTCAATAAATTTCTCGTGGGCAGAAATGGTGCTGTAATTAACCGGTTCGGCTCCCGGACTGACCCTCTTTCAGACGAAGTCGTGACCGCGGTTGAAGCTGCCCTGGCTCAGTAATTCTGTTTCCATACTTTTCCCGGTTAGGTTCGGAGAATTTTAACAAAAAAATATCGTATTTTCTAAGGTGCTCATTACCATGATTTTACATGGTGTATTAGCCTCTTGTTTTTTTGCCCGTTTTTAGATAAAATTAATTCGATACTTTAGTATATTTGCTAACCCCTGAGATACGAACTGCTGTATCTATGTTGACGTGTGATTCTCCTATCCCCTTATATCTGTATGTTTTGTATATGAATACTTCCTTCTGACAAAACCAATCCATTAATTTCACTATTTTGTATCATGAAAATCAAAAATTATGATCTGAACAGCATGTACAATGAGGATGATTTTGAATTTGATGCTGACGGTGTTAGAAAACGCAGGATTAAAATTCGCCCAGCCACCCAGGAAGAACGGCGAAATAATCCCCAGAAACAGCATAATAAACCCCGCAAACCACGCTATTCGGATATAGAGTTCTTCGACCGGAACGATTAAAGGTTTTCCGACGTACTATACCGGGATCGGGAAGCCTGCACCTCTTGTAACGCTTCTTCGGGCTGGTTAGTCTCTGGATGTCAGCTTTTCGTGCGCTTCCTTGAGCTGTTTCATGATCGGGATCTTCTGCGGACATTTTTCTTCGCATTGTCCGCATTCCACACACGCGTCAGCTCGCGCCCCTTTGTCCCAGGATACTGTCCCTATCCGTTCATAACTCTTCCGGGCATGCTCCCATAATCCATACACCTGCCCCAATGCATACCGTTCGAATATTTTAGCTATCGCCACCTCGTGCGGACACGGCAGACAATATCCGCAGCCCGTGCAATATCCCGTTGCCATCTCTTTCATCCGGCCCAGGTGCTCATGTATCATGCGCATGTGCTCTTCAGTAAGTCCCCTGCCGTCCGATGCCGTCCGGATATTTTCTTCCACGTGTTCCATCGTGCTCATTCCCGATAACGCCATCGTCACATGCGGATTTGCCAGAACAAAGCGCAGGGCCAGTTCCGGTACCCGCTCGACCCCGGGTATTAACTGTTCGAATACTTCCGAACGTATCCCCAGCCGTCCGCCGCCTACCGGTCCCATCACCACTATGCCCGTATTCCGTTCTCCGGCATACGTTATTCCTTCCTCCAGTGATTGGTCCAATATATTATACTGCAGCGTGATCGATTCGGCATACCCCGTATCGATCAGCTTTATCAGGTTTTCATTCGTGTCGTGAAAAGAAAAGCAGATATGTTTTATCAAACCCTGGTCATACGCCTTCCGCATCCATGCGCCCACCCGCGGTTCCACATCTTCCACATATTTTTTCCAGGTTATGCCGTGATGATTGTAAATATCGATCGACTCTTTATCAAGCCGGGTAAGGCTGTTTTCAAGCAGCTGCCACCATTCCTTTTCGCTCTCTCCGTAATAGTGATTCTTGGTCGAAACTACGATCTTCTCCCGCCACCCTTTCAACGCTTCCCCGACTGCCCGCTCACTGTCCGAATTGCAGTAGCCTACCGCTGTGTCGATATAATTCACACCCGCTTCAAATGCCCGGTGTATCATCGGAATGGCCAGTTCCCGGTCTACCACCCGGTCTTCCTCTTCCCCCGTCATCGGCAACCGCATTGCTCCGAATCCAATCTGTGAAACCTTCAATCCCGTTTTACCAAGTTTTCGATATTCCATTCACCAACTCCATGGTTTTTCTTAATTATATTATTTCTCTTGTGTTCCGGTCAGATAATGCCGGAAATATCGCGTGAGGATGGGTCTGATACCAGTATACTACCGAAGCGATATCGTCCTGCAACGGCAGAAACCTGCCGCCGCTGCGCCAGCCCAATGCCTGCATCGTAACTCTCAGGTCCGTGTTGAAATATACCGGGTCCATTATGTGAAACCGGTACATCGTCATCCTGGTTCCCACCTGCGACGATGTGCCCGTTACCTGTAGAAATCCTAAATAGGGCGCCGTAAAACTCTCTTCACCAAATCCCCACGCTCCTCCGAAATAGTCTTCAGTACCCGTGCCGCAGATCGTCGGGTATTTTTCATCCCCGTCTATATACATTTTTATCTCGCCTTCTCCCCACCATCCGGCGTTGTTCTGCTGCCACGACATAAATGTGCCGGCGTACTGTCCCTGCCCTTGTACACCGTCTATCATTACATACTCGTCTCCATAGGTCAAAGGATTCGCCCGCCGCCATTGCGCGTGAAAATATAGCGCATCATCAGGCACTTCCTCGAGTGAATAATTTATCGTGTAAAAAAATGATCCCATCAGTTCGGGTGAATCATTCTCTACCGTAATCCGGGCATGTGATTTGAACGGCATTGGAAAATAACAATTCATCCCGCCTGATGGATTGACATTAACCGGCTGAGCCAGTATATTCTGCCTTGTTTTCCATGAATTGCACATGAAATCCCCGATCGGACATTCAACCGATGGGTGCTCTTCACCGTCCCAATACATACGAATAATGATTGATCGGTAAAATTTGGGATCAAGCGTTGTCCAGATGTGCCGGATTATGCCGGGACCGTCATTATCCATTATTGCTACCGTTTCCCCGGCTTTGATTTCCATGCAGGGTGAAAACTTCCAGCCCGGTCCGAGTTCCCGCCCGCAGCGGGCGCTCATCGGGTGAAGTGATGTTTCCGCCGTGGCCATGCCGCCCTTCCCTTTTTCTCCACGGAAGTTTTCCGCCGAAAGCGAGCGTGATTTCGCTGTCCGTTTCATGAATAGTGCTGATAATTCATTGTTCATACCTTCTCCTGTTGGTCGTTAGTTCCGGCACCTGCATACCGGTTTCGTTATACCTGTTGTTTTATTTATCTTCAGAAAGCATCGTTGCGATTTTCCAGTAATCGTGTAACCAGTATTTCTGGTCAGCATCCGTAAAATCTCCGTGTCGCTGCGGCTTGTCAAGTATTCGCGTATTGGTTACCGGATCATATATGCCAAATCCTTTTATTGAAATCTGCGCCCGAATATCAGGTGGGACTGCCGGCAACCCCGAAACTATATTCGACCATTTGCCCGCAGTACGGTCATCCGGTGTTATCGCATCCGAAAGATATGCATCGACCCATTCCAGCAGGCTGCCGCGGGGAACGATTTGTATCCATTGCCAGATACTGTCAGACGGTCCCAGTGACCCCAGGCTGTTTTCAGTTTCATCAGCAAGTTGATGCAATGTCAGATGATAAAACCGGCTGTTTTTATGCTCCTGGAGATACGGAAATACCGCGTTTTCCATATCCCGGATCGAACAGGCCGCTGCCATGTATACTATATTATCATACGGTAAATTATCATAATCAAACAAAAGTTCGTTCAGTATGATCGTTCCCATGCTGTGGCCTATGATTGTAAATTTGTAGCGTGGATCCTTCGCGTGCAATTCCGATAGTGCCGTCATCAGTATTCCCAGCCCGCCGTCCGGCGGATGAAAATCTCTCGGGGGATTTTCTGACTTGATATCTCCCAGTGTTTCCGGCCGCCTGAACACCGTGCGCGTGCGACGGTTCATTGTACTCCAGGCACGATTGCCAAACGCGTC
>CAZCLS010000429.1:0-4125 GCA_964499565.1 uncultured bacterium | reverse complement strand
GATACAATTGAACTGGACGGTTATATTGACAGTGACGCAAATGTAGACCTGGCACTTGAGAATGTTGAGATCGTTGATGCCGTGGATGAAGTATTCGGCTTTGACGTTGTTAATTATGGCCCCGGCACGGCTGCGGAGGACAGCTATACCCTGGATGTGTATGTAGATAATGTGCTCGATTCCAGCGCGCGCAACAGCTATCCGCTGTATGCCAACGAAGCGATTTACTGGGAATGGGCTTTGACCTATCAGTATGTTGCGGGTGTCCATACCGTCAGAGTAGAATGTCTGCCGGATGATGGTGATATTAATCCGGCCAACAACACCGTCACCTTTCTTTTTAACATACCGCAACCGCTGGCGGTAGACCTGGAACCGTATAATGTCCGTATAATCAACAGTTATAACGGTTCATTTGATTTCGATGTGTATAATGCCGGTCCCGGTTCGGCCCGGCCCGAAACCTACCTGGTATCGGTATATGTTGACAATCAATTCGATTCGGACGCGGTCAACAGCCAGGAATTGTTTCCCGGCGCGTCATCGCTATGGCAATGGGACCTTGCCTACCTGTATCCCGAAGGTGACCATACGGTTGAAATCGAAGTAACAACCTGGCTGCATGATACCGACCCGGCTAACAACAGCATATTTTTCAATCTGTATGTGCCTGAAAAACCGATTGTAACGGATTTAAAGCTGTATCGCTTTAAAATGCTCGATCCCGCCAATGACATTTTCAAATTCACCGTACTGAACCGCGGACCGGATTTTCTGTATTCCGGCGAATATTATGTGCAGGTTTTTGTCGATAACTACGAGGACAGTTTCACCTATAATGAGAAAGACCTGTTTGTGGGCTGGAAAGCCGAGTGGAACTGGCAACTGGCCTATATCTATCCTCCCGGCCTTCACCTCGTCACTGTCGATGCTTTTTCCGTCGGAGCCGAACTGACGCCTGACAACAATACGTTTGACTTTCAGATCGCGCCCGTGGGAAATAATCTGACAATTCCCGCGGTGAACACATGTACTGTTCAGGTTTCAACCGCGTTCAGCGTGCAACTCTCCGCGACAAACGGGACACCACCGTATGCCTGGTACCTGCAGGACGGCATGCTGCCCGCCGGTATCGCTCTGGGTGGTGACGGCATTCTTGCGGGTGAAGCGACCGAGCCCGGCGCCTATACCTGCACGGCAGCCGTGATTGACCGTTCGGGCGCCGCCGCGTATGCCACGGTCTCTCTCGTGGTAACCGATACGTCTACACAGGCTCCGCACATGTATGATACCGTACCCCCACCGGGCGTAGCGGAAACATATTACGAAACCCAACTCTCCGCGGCGGGCGGAACGGCGCCCTATACCTGGTCGGCTCCGGCCTGGATGCCGGCCGGATTGGGACTTGATTCGAACGGGCTCATATCAGGCACACCGGTTTATTCGGGCTCTTACCTTGTTCCCGTCAGGGTACGCGGCCAGGATGGTTTTTCCTCTGAAAACAACCTGGCCCTGACCGTGCTGGAAAAATCACAGGTATTACGCGGCACCGTGACAAAATGCGTGATAACGATACCCTGGCAAAACCATCAAAACGGCAATCCGGAAAGTGATTCACTGAAATTGAACGCGAAATTCAGCATACCCGACCATTATGTCGTTGACGAGTATGCCTGGCTGACGGTGTATGTCGGCGGATATCCGGTTAATTTTTCTCTGCCGGCAAAGGCGAAATGGCAGAAGAAAGCAGTTTTCAAACTAACAGGAGAATCAAACGCGAAAGGTAAAGCGACTGTTAAACTGACATCATCCAAACAGATAGCCCTTGCTCTAACAATCAAAAAAGCAGATATAGCAAGCATGCTGGCCGCGCAGGGAATCAAGCCTGATGGTCCCGCGACGAGTGTGCTGCCGGTGCGAATTGAAATAAATCAGTATGACACCGGGAACGTCGGGTACATGTTCAATTACACCATGCAGGGCACGAAAGGGAAACTAAAAAAGTAAGCTGGTTGGGAACGAAAAGTGAAAATATCAAAAAAAACACCGGAAAAATCCGGTGTTTTTTATATGTATTAAGGGTGCCATGACAGTGATAACTCGAGATATTCTGGAGATACCATGATTATTTTACCAACAGGAGGGTTGCAGGGTGTTATCTGAGCTATCGCCGCGATGCATCCTTGCGTTCCATAGTAGGAGATGGAACGTTTGCAAAAAGGAACAACACGCTGCCACGGCACCCTCACTATCAAAAACTATCAAAGACTGTACAAAACATCGGATGTTTTGCTATACTATACTACTATAAAAGTAGTATTTTTGAATCGTATTCATTATAGTGATATACCAACGGGAATGAAATGGCCGAAAACACCAAAGTAATATCCAACATTTTCATCGTTCCGAAAGAATGTAATGAAGTGTATTTTGATATCGAAGGCTCAATGCGCCGCCTCGGCATTCGTTCGGCGGGTATGGGCGAAGTCTACTGTCCCTATCGTTTAGCCTATACGGAACCTGATTTCCACCTGGTATTTTATTCCATTTCCGGTGAAGGCCGATTCGAGACGGAAGACATCTGCGATGAGCTGAAACCCGGGCATATCTTTTTCTCTCCCGCCAGGAAATGGCACCATTACTGGACTGATTCCCGCTACGAAATGCTCTGGTTCCATCTTGACGATAATGACCAGTGGTCGTTCCTGCGCGACAGCCCGTCCTTTCAGAAGCCGGCGGAATGGTTCAGGCAGATCATGAGTGCTACCCAGGAATATCTGAATGAACTGACCTCCTCGGCTATTGACGCCTCCCAGGCGGTCGACCAGTTCGGCAATCTGATCGGCACCTATCTCAATCGCGAGCTGAGAACAAACGAAACCTTTTCAGAACAGCAGGCCCGCCACATCCTGGACAAACTGCGCCGCCTGGTGCATCAGAATTTGAATTACGAGTGGAAAGTGGAAGACCTGGCCAAAGTCGCGCATCTGTCGCCGATCCATCTGAACCGGATTATGTCCAAATATTATAAAACCACCCCGATCGGCATGGTACGTGAATTACGGATGCAGTTCGCCGCCGACATGCTGCTGCACACAAATTTCCCTCTCAAACTCGTAGCCGAGCGGCTCGGATACAACACACCATTTTCCTTTTCCAAAGCCTTCAAAAAATATACTGGCATCAGTCCCGGCCTGTATCGCAAAGAAAAAAACAATTTGTCAAGAAAATAAAGCCGAGGGCCGAGGGCCGAGAGCCGTGGGCCGTAGGCCGTGGGCCGATGTCCGGTGTCCGTCAGCGCTGGACGGACGGAGTCCGGATAGTCCCGCCAACGGCGCGGATGGGAGGCCGGTTCCGACGGGCGACTCCTATGTCCGAGGGCCATGGGCCGAGGGCCGTAAGTAGCACCCGACTGTCCCCAGGCGGGTGGCTTGCCTGTAAAACCTTCAACAACAGGCAATGATTGTCAAAAGCCGGACAGGTGCAAGCCTGGCTGGTCCGGCATCTGCCAGATTGATGGTTTTGGCTGAACCCCAAACCCTGAACCCTGACAACTCAACTGTAGCCGGTCTCGGCCTGTCCGGCTTTCGACGGATGAGGCCGGCCGGGTGAGCTACATCTTAGGAATAATGTAAGAATGTACTAAGGTAGACTGAACAGCAACCGGGTCCCCCGGGAGCAGGCTGTGCAGTGACTGCCCGCTGGGGTGGCATCCGGTTTCATCCGCGATACAAACTGATTCACCGGCGAGGCGAGCTCACCGGGGTCTTTCAATTTCGATGGTAAATGGATGATGGATAATGGATAATGGCCAGGGGACATTAGGGAATGAGTTGGTCCCGCCAGCGGCGCGGATTGATGGATGATGATCGGTGTGCTTGGGAGCTTTAGTACCGGAAAAGTGCGTGCCTGGCTGGTCCCGCCAGCGGCGCGGATTGACAAATCAATGTAATGTGCATAAAATGTATTGGTTGAGTCAACAAGTAAAAGGAAGTAGCTTGCAGTGTTTTACGTCGCTGGAGGCGGCATTAACCCGAATTGTGTTGATAGGAAATTATAATGAAAAGATTCTCACTGCTGTCCAAAACAGCAGAATATAAAGATTAAAGTCCAATAGTCATGGGC
>CAZCLS010000428.1:0-4141 GCA_964499565.1 uncultured bacterium | reverse complement strand
CCATTCGTCTGACAGCCACCAACGGCACACATTGGTCGGAATTCAAATACGATGTATACGGGATACCCAAAACGCCAATCCCCGAGCCGGGCCTGGCATTCGTCCTGGGTGCGGCAGCTGGCACTACACTTTTAAGGATCCGGCAGTGATTTACAACAAGGCACAGTAAGGCGAATCATTGTTCGGATTGGCGTATTTCATGAATAAGTGTGTTAATGTCATCGGGCGATGGTTCGCCAGATACAGGAGCATTTTTCAGTTTTGCCAACCACCCATCAATTTTTTTTGATGATTCAAGGGGCATAACTTTAAAACCAGGCCGGTAGTGTAATGGATATATGATTCGTTGCTTCTTCCGTTACTGTGTAACGGGGACGGAACACCCGTGAAGGATTCTCAAAAATATCTGTCCGCCGTTTCGAAATAGTGAGGACTCCAGGATAATCAGGATTTCCTGCCCAAATGCCGTTATTATCAGCCGGTTTGAAATTAACAAATGCTCCTGCTGCAGGTTGCCCATCTTCAGTGCACAAATTCACGAGTAAAACTTGTTTTGGAATTAGCCTAAGAGGTTCAAGGTCAGTATCCCGGCTGAACGGGCCAATTTCCTGGTAGAGTTGTTCGTTGGCAGAATTGATCACAACAGCCAAGACCCGGTTTTCCGGAACACCAGTGACGGTAAACGTGCCTTTTTCATCAACATGGGCTGAGAGAGAAACATTAGGCAGACCGGGTGTAACAGGAATAAACATGGTTCCCAGCTTCAGGTAACAGGCACGGCATGGTGTTCCTTGAGAATCCAGAACAGTTCCCCGGAGCGTAATGCCCGGCTTGTCACATTCGATCATACCCAGGTCGACATCTGCATCTACGATGGTTACTTCTTTTGCTATCGGTGCATATTTTTCAGCTTGAATAGACAACGAATACGTGCCGGGAAAAAGCGGAAACAGTTCAAAACCGCCTGAATAACTACGCCACCCGCTGCCATCAATACAGATTTTAGCATTTAGAATTTCATGATTTTTGTCCACTACCATTCCTCTCACAGAATAAACATCAGGAATAACAATGTCCAGAGGAGGCCCGTCAGGCATAACGGCAGAAACAGTTATATTTGTTTGCGAAGTGAGTTTCAGCCCCGGAATGATTGCAAGGTCATACATTGTTTCGCGCTGAAGAGCAGCAACACAAAATGCTCCGGTTATAATCGATGCAGAACTGAACTGCATATTATCGCCATGCTTATACACTCGAATGGTTCCGGCAAGCGGTTTTCCACTGACAGTCCTGAATGTGCCTTTGATACAGCCGGCCGGAAACTGTTTTTCGGAAATATTCAGGACAACATTTTCTCCGGTTTCAATTACAATATTGGTGGTAAGTCGAAATTTCTGTGAAATAAATATTATCACGGGGTATGATCCGGTCAATACAGGTTTAAACAGAAAATGCGCCTGATTATTCAGTTGAGCATGTTGCTCATTATTATACACAAGTTCCGGGTATGGCACTTGTAATGATACATAACACGGGCAATTACTGAGAGGAAAACTGAGATTGACGGCAAGCGATCCCGCGGGTTGCAATCGTACCAGAACATTAGTCGTTTCTCCAGGCACGGGCTCCAGTTTTTCAACCTCACCTACTCCATTGTCAACCATCACTTTATAGGGTACATTATCAGAAGACACACCAGGAAACATGCATATACCGTTTGTACATACAGCTTTTGCAAATAATGAGCAATAAAACTCAAGCTGTTTAAACGAACCATACAGTAAAACATTATGCGTGTTTGTGGAAAGATTTCCGTCCTCATCAACAATTGTAACTGCGATATCACCAGCCCGAAAGAGCCGTATATGCCGTGGTTTGCCACCTATGCCGATTTTTACTGTCGAGTATTCAGGATGAGTTACACACAGGCTAATATACTTGTCTCGTTTTGTCACCGTAAAGATACCTTCCGCGGTCGTCGGGGAAGACCAGCTAACGCCTTTCAGTATTGCCGGTCCGCTCCATCCGGTAATTTCCGCATCCGGAACCGGCAATTCCGTTTCAGCATCCACAACCGTGCAGGTAATGACCGGATATGTTTCAAAGCATACTTCCAGGAGTGTTGTATCTTCCGGCTTGATTATAAATGACGCACGCGCTTTTTTATATTCCGGAGATGAGAATGTACATTCATACAGGCCGGGGTCTATTGGTTCCGAAAGATATGTTCCATTTGTTTCAACGACAAATCCGAGACGGTGTTCGGGCGGCGGCTTGATGTTGCCTGCTTTAATATCTTTTTTACAGCATAAAGCGGAAACATTCGTAACGGGATTACCATTCGCATCGCGAAACATACCTGCCAGCCGGCCATGCGTACTGTCAACAGCAGCGAACCAATTCGTGTCCGGTTCCTCCTTGGATACTTTCGGCCGGGACGGTGGAATTCGTTCTGTTTTTTGTATGATGTTTGTTTGCGGCGCGGGTGCGGCGGGGGTAGTTCGGGTTTTGCCGCAACCGGATATAAGAACCCCCATGACAATACAAGAAACAGCCCATACTATACAACGTTCAGTAAAATTCATCATACCTCCTGCAATGCAATACGTTCTAAAAGTACTTATTCTGAGCTATGCATGCCGCGTTCAGCCGCGCCGGACTGGTGATTGCACCAGCGGGCACACACGAACAAATAATTTGCCAGGCAATTGAGCCAGGTTTGAACAACAGCCAATTCGGGGTCCTGCTCCTCACGCGTCAGGCGAACAACGCGGCGTTCGGCTCTGCGGCAGACGGTACGGGCGACATGAGCCTGAGCAGCAGCCGTGCAACCACCAGGCAGGACAAACGACGCACATGCCGGCAGAGCATCCCGCATGCGCTGTGCGGCAGTATCAATCCAGATGGAGTGCTCCGGTAAAAGCGGCGTCACCCGTTTACGGGCGTCAGAGCCGGGCGTCGTGGCTATGAGAGTTCCGAGTTGAAACAGCTCGGATTGAATTCTTGTCAGTTCACGTAAAAGCGCTTCATCGCAACCGGAATCCGTCGCGGCCAGGAGGCCCAGGTGAGCATTCAGTTCATCCAGCGCGCCGCCGGTTTCGAGCCGCAGGGAATCTTTGGGCAACAGCTCACCGCTAAGCAGGCTGGAAGAACTGTCATCAGCGTTTCCGCCGGAATGAATCATTAGATCAATTCGCCGGGAAGGGTTTTCTTACTTGCCTGTTTCAAGGCTTCCTGATACTTGGGAACATGAAAATACAGATTTTTGATGGAATAGGCAACCGGGATTTTACGACCGAATTCATTCTCGGTATAATCCGTTTCCACCGCTCTCGACAAAATCTCGACATGGTCGGACACTTTGTAGCGGGCCACATTTTTTACTTCAACAGGCATAATCTCATACTTGCTGTCCAGTTTCCGCATCACAAACGTTTTCTTATCCGTATCAAGATTGGCGAAAATCATTTCAATCGCAACAACACGGTCCTGACTGTTGAAGTACACATTTTTAACGACGTACAGTTTGACATCCGGGCGCATTTCACCGATCGGGATTTTGTCTTCGGCAACGGAAACGATCAGGAACGATGCCGTTTTCAATTCCGACTTGGGCGGAGCGACTTGTTTGTACTCACAATTTTCGTTAGTAACCTGGGAGTAGGTCATACCGAAACTGACATCATTCAAGGTAAAAGCGAGGGCATCACGACCCCAATCCTTGACAAACGCGGTGTTATTGGTTGCCGCTTGAGTAGTGACCGCGGCGGCGATAAGCGCGCATAGTATTACTGTTTTATTCATTATACACTCCTGACTGTACTGTTGCTTAGAAACTGCGTTATATACATCATCTATAGTATACACTTTACCGGCGGATTTGTCATGCATCTTTTTTAAACAGAAAAATATAGACTGGATGCACCAGACACAGCACTACCAGAATGATCAGCCAGTGGTATCCGAGTGTTTCAAAGAAAACGGGAAACAGCTTGGCAACGATAATGCCAATAAGAAACGATCCGAACCCGATCAGTTTCATGTCAATGTATGACAGCATTTTAGTCCGTTTATTAAGATAGGTAAAAAGGTTCATATGGGTCTCCCGTTGATTACTGATTTCCAGTTTTGCTTGTCCTGT
>CAZCLS010000427.1:0-4164 GCA_964499565.1 uncultured bacterium | reverse complement strand
TATAAAGATTATATCCATGATTATGTTAAGGCCCTCATTGGCGGCGGTGAAATGCGCGAAGACCTGACGTTTCTGACGGCAATGCAGAACGCCGTTTCCAGCACACAGGACTGGCATACCTCTGTCGACTGGGATTGGCGTACGAAATGGGAAAAAGACGGCAGTATAGCCGATCTGCCGCTGACACGCCAATGGCTGGCACGAGTCAGGGGACCGGTTGTTACTGAAAAACCGGTGAGTATTGATCCACTTCAGAAAAAATAACCGGATTCGGTCTGAAAAAAGGCACTGTATATTGTCAAAGTTAACATAGTAGAAAGGATTTCACTATGAATACACATGCTTCAGGATTACTGTTGTGTCTGCTGGCATCCATTCCCTGTTATGCCGGCGATCAATCCGACGTGAAAAATCTGAAGGCAAAGTCCTGGAAGGTGCCGGGAATCGAACTGGAAATGAACCGTATCCCGGCCGGCACGTTTATCATGGGCAGTCCGACCAATGAAATGTGTCGTCGCACAGATGAACGCCAACACCAGGTAACAATTTCTCACCCATTTTACATCGGCGTGTACGAAGTTACCCAGCGCCAGTTTTACAAACTGATGATGCCGCCCGACTACGATTATGACGCCTGGCAGTTTAAACGGGGCCCGATCGCTGACGGCGCCGCGTTCTGCTATCGCTATCCAACTGAGAAAGGCCTGATCTTCCGCGAGACATCTGTCGGCGGCGAACGCACCGACCTGAATCCAATGGAATGTGTAACTTGGCAGCAGGCCACCAATTTCTGCTCTAAGATTACTTATATGGAACGCGCGGCCGGACGCCTGCCCGATGGCTATGTCTATCGCCTGCCGACCGAAGCCGAGTGGGAGTATGCCTGCCGCGCAGGATCGACCGGACCATACAACGTTAAAGCTGATTACTCAAAACTTCCCGGTATCAGGACGTTTGCCTGGGTTGATGAATTCAATGGCGTCAACATGGGTACGTGCGTGGTCGGCGGCAAACGTATGCCCAATGCCTGGGGCCTTTACGATATGCACGGCAATGTCTACGAATGGTGCCTCGACTGGTACGCACCCTATGACACCCAAGAGGCAACGAACCCCGCCGGGCCCGCCGCCGGCACGGAAAAAATTATTCGCGGCAGCGGCTTCTCGGGTGCTGAGGAAGACTTGGCTGTGTCGGTGCATCCTTTCCTGCGCTCCGCCAGCAGGTACTCCGTGCCGCCCGACCTGCAGTATCTTGCATTCCTCGGCTTCCGCGTCGTGCTGGCTCCGGAACTACCGTAATAGTTTAATACGCACAGTATAGAGTAACACTATAAGAAAGGAGATCCCATGCATTTACTGACATCTCTCACAATCTTAAAGAATATGGCTCGTAATACAAACTTGTTTCGCGACTGTTTTTTCCTGTTAATCAGCGTTGTATTCGTAACGGCGGTTAATACGCAGATTATATCGGCCAACGACCTTAGCAACGCAAAGGTTAAGCCGGTGACAGAAATAAAAGCCTATCCTTTCGATCTGCAGCAGGTCAGATTACTGGACAGCCCGTTTAAAACAGCTATGGAACTCGACGGGCAGTATCTCCTTATGCTTGATCCCGATATTATGTGCGCCGCGATGCAGAAACGGTTAGGCGAAAAACCGAAAACCGATAAAGAATACGGGGGCTGGCATTTCGGTAATCCGGGGCCGTATATCAGCGCCTGCGCCTTGATGTATGCCAGCACCGACGATGAGAAATATAAACAGCGAGTCGATTATATTGTGAATGAATTAGCCCGGATTCAAAAAGCGTATGGTGATGGGTTTCTGGGCTGTACCCAGACAAAAGGCAAACTTATTACCAATATCTTTAATGCCACCAAAATTAATGCCGGTAAATGGAATGTTAACGATTGCGGCAATTTTCTCTATGGCGAGCATTTCGTCTTTTGTGGATTGCTTGACGCTTATGTCTATACTGGCAATAAAAAAGCACTTGACGTGGCGGCAAACTATGCTCTGTGGTTCAAAAAAGGATTTGACAAAATGGATGATGCCAAATTCCAGGCGATGCTTGCTACGGAACATGGCGGCATGGTCGATTCCATGGCACGCTTGTATGAACTGACCGGCAGGAAAGAATTCCTGAAGCTTGCCAAACGCTTCGATCATAAACGCGATACCGATCCCCTTGCCAGGCGTGAAGATGAATTGACCGGGCTGCACGCCAACACGACCATTCCAAAAATCACCGGAACGGCTGTACTGAACGAAATGACCGGCAGCAATCGCTACGAAACGATATGCACTTATTTCTGGGATCAGGTTGTCGGTCCGCGCATGTTTGTGACCGGCGGTTCTGATTTCCATGAACATTATCGCGAGCCGGGAACTGAATCGGATTTTCTGGCCTGGGACTCCACCGAAACCTGCTGTGTCTACAATATGCTGAAACTTACCCGCCACCTGTTTGCCTGGAACCCTGACGCGAAATATATGGACTTTTATGAACGCGCCCTTTATAACCATATCCTGGGCTCGCAGGATACCGGTGATCCCGGCCATTTTACGTATTTCTATTCTCTGAAACCCGGCCACTTTAAAATCTTCAGCACGCAGTTTGATTCGATGTGGTGCTGTGTGGAAACCGGTATCCAAAACCATGCCAAATACGGCGAGTCTATCTATTTCCATAATCAGAATACTCTCTGGGTTAACCTCTTTATCCCTTCCAAACTCGACTGGAAAGAAAAAGGAGTTACGCTTACCCAGACAACTGATTTCCCTTCGTCTGATACAATGATCTTCAGCGTTTCAGTTAAACGCCCGGTCGATCTGGCCCTCAAGATCAGGGTGCCGAGTTGGGCCGTCAAGGGAGTGAACGTTACCGTAAACAGTAAAAAAGTGCCGCTGCAAGCCACCCCCGGCAGCTATCTCACTCTCTCCCGCGAATGGCACGACGGGGATACGGTGAAGGTGACTATGGCCCTGTCGCTGCAGCTGTATCACGCCCGCGATGACAAGCATACTGTCGCCGTTCTGTATGGCCCGGTTGTCCTGGCCGGCGAATTAGGCCGCGAAGGTATGCCTGATTCCGTGTACTGTTCGAATCATAAAAAGCATTCGAATGTGCTGAGTCCGCCGGTTCCCGTTCTGGTGACTGATTCCGATGACCCGTCAACCTGGATTAAAAAAATCAGTGATCACCCGCTGAAATTTACAACGGTGAACGCGGCCAAGCCAAAGGATGTGACCCTTATTCCAATTGCCGACGTCCATCATCAGCGCTATACCGTTTATTGGACCATGATCTCCCCGCGGGAATGGAAAGCACGTCCTGAGATCAAACCGGCTGCCGTCTCGAAAAAAACATTGGTACCCGGCCTGGCTTTCTCGTATTTTCAAGGCGCGTGGAAACAACTGCCGGATTTCAAATCACTTGAACCGGTCAAGACCGGTAGTACCGGCAATTTCAAACTGGCTGAAAAAGAGCGTAATGATAATTTCGGCCTCACGTATTCCGGTTATCTTGAAATCAATCAGTCCGGAGCATACAGCTTTGCGATCCGTTCGGATGACGGCCACCGGTTTTCACTTGGCGGTCATGAACTGCTGTGCCAGGATGGCATCGGCATCTTTGATGCCAAGCCCTGTCCCCCTGTTTCGTTGCAGCCCGGATTCTATCCGATTGAGATAGAATTTTTCGAAGGTCAGGGCGGTGAGTTCCTTGAACTATTTTTTTATGCCCCGGACGGCTCGGGCTGGAAACCTGTTTCAAGCAGTATGCTCTACCATAGGAAGCAGCAGGCTGATTACGATTATTTCCGCAATGCCATCTATCCCGGCAACCGTCGTCCGGACGTGAGTCTGGAAAGGGTCAAACAGGAAGATGAACACGATGCCTCCGGTGCTTACAACAAGCGCGTCGTGCACTGGTGGCCCAAAAAAGGAGTAGACGTCGTCGACCCGCCGGAAGGAGTAGAACTCCGGACATGGACAATCCGCACGCCCGAGGTGGAGCCGCTGATAGAAGCAAGCGCGTACAGCAAATGGTGGCCGGCATCACTCAGATACACAAACCAGTTCAAAGCGCACCTCCTGGGATTTCGCGGGATCGGCAGCACGGTTGGCTATCCATTCGCAATTCCGATTGAAGAACGCGTGT
>CAZCLS010000426.1:0-4165 GCA_964499565.1 uncultured bacterium | reverse complement strand
TGGCCATGGCATAACATGTGGGCCGTCGCGGCAACCGGCGTACCGATCGCGCCGCTGTTGATTACATCGCGGCAGGTCTGCAGGCCGGCACCCAGAAACGTATCTGGCGCGCAGCCGACTAACACGCCTTTTTCACTCGCGCGACGCAACAGTTTCATACCGTCCTGGCGACTTATGGTAAGCGGTTTTTCATTATAAACAGATTTCCCGGCATCAACCGCTGCAAAGGCCACCGCGGCATGCGCATTGGGAATAGTCAGGTTAAGAACAATATCAATCTCCGGATCAGCCAGCAGTTCATCAACCGAACAGGCTTTGGGAATTGAAAACTCGGCCGCCTTGGCCTGGGCCCGCTCGGGAACCAGGTCGGCGCAGGCGACAACTTCAAGTATTTCAAATTTTGGACATGTCTCAAAATAAATCCCGCAGATATTGCCGCATCCAACGACACCGACTTTTACTGGTTTGACACTCATGAACTTCTCCTTACGAATTAAACGTTAGCAAACAAACCACAAAAAATATAATGAGATATTGTACAGAATGTTGAAAGAGAACTCAATTGTTGGAATACAGCCTACAGGCTATATTTTCACGCTGTAAATCGGTATCAGACTGAATGGAAATCGGGGTCGGACCGAGCTTACTATGTGATAATGAGAAAGATAAGGGGTAAAAAGAGGGTCAAAAAGGGCCTTACAGGTCGATTTTGGGGGTAAAATCGAACAAGATGGAGTGGAATATGGAGGTGCAGGAGTACACATCTATGTCGATTTTGGGGTCGAAATCGACGTGTAAGGCCTTAAAAACGGGCATAAAAAGGGTTTAAGATTTTGTGCAAGAATGAATTAGCTCGGTCCGACCCCATTTTCCTTATATTTTCTCCCGCAGAGGCGCAGGGGCGCAGAGAACAAAAAAGGAAATGTTTCTGGTATGTGAATACTGTTTACACTGCTCTAATATAATTTTTATCGGGGTTGGTCTCTCACATTAATTGTTCTCAGCATTCGGCGTGAGAACTTGATACTGAAAGTATCGATGCAAGACGTTGGAATGGACTTCGGATCACAAACACGCTGAAGCGTGAACTCCAACCTGCGCTTACTGGCGTTGGAGTCAAGCCTTCAGGCTGTCTTTTCTGCGCGTATTCTGCCGGCTCATTGTAACCGGTATCTCTGACCCCGGACCGGACTCACCGAGTCCGGCTACAGGCGCTGCATGCGTTCAGCCTTCAGGCTGGGTTTTTCGCGCTTACCTGTCAGGCCTTTGACTGAAGAGCTTATGCCAGCGTTCTTAGAGACAGAACCGGTGGTTTCATCAGTCCGTAGGGAACGCTCATATATCTGTCAGTCCATTGCTCGCCACTAGTAACAAACTCGCTCGGGCCGGTCCATACCGGATAGAGATTGGTATGATGCAGCGGCCCCAGCAGGTTTCTGCGACTGCTGACGATCTCGATTTCGAGCCGGTTTTCTCCGTCACACAGCAGACCGGTAACATCCGCTTCGTATGGTGGCCAGGGCAGGGCAGCCGCTAACTGGCCGTTGACTCTTACCTTCACCAGCGTTCCTTCCCATTCCGGCACCTCGATGAATACCCGCTCGCTGGTTTTGCGTTTTAAAGTGAAAGGTGTGCAGTAGCTGATCGCGCCGCTATAGCAGGCAAAGCCTTGTTTCACCCAGTTGCCACATTTCAGCTTGTGTGGCAGCGCTGTAATCACCGGCATCGTTTCACGCCATTCGAATCCGAAATCTCCGGTAAAATACAACGCTTCGAGGCCATCGTCCGCGGTATAGTCAATTTCCATATCGAGCTGATTAATTCCCGGTTTCAGCAGCCATGGCGCAATGGGAATAGTGCGGAACGATTTATCGATCCACCAGCCGTTTTCGCTGTCCGGGGCGAGTGAATGCCCGTTCAGGCTGATGCTGAAGCGGGCGGGTGTTTCCAACACTAACTGACACGGTCCCGTCGGCAGGGACTTTATCTCAAAGGTGTAGCGAAGCGCAACCGGAAGGCAGGAGCCATCTGCTTTTTCCGTGCGCGCCCAGGGCTGAACCATCGCTCCTCCCCGCGGCTCCAATCCCAGAGCGGTGCGCACAATTCTATCGACGCGCAAAATTTCTTCCGGCTTCTGCCAGGCACCATTTTTCAAGCGGTAGGCCGGGCGGTCCAGCGGAAACGCGTTCGGCTCATTGCGCGTAATCGGCCAGGCAGACCGTTTAAGCACAGTCCGGCTGACTTCGCGGCAAATCGGACGCGGCTGCAGTTTTCTGTCCGCTTCAGGATTGACAACAAATAAGCGACTGCCATAGGGCGGCAATGAGGTAGTAAATTTTACGGATGTCCGCGTACGTTTTGCATTCACCCGGTAAACGTCTCCGGTTTTGGCGTCCCATTCCTGCACCTGACCTGCACACGGCAGTTCTATAGTCAGCTCACCGGAGTCTATGTCCTGCCGGGTATGACAGATAAATACAAACCAGCGGCCGCTGCGCGTGTCATGCCGCAGCATGTACAGAGACGGTGGGTACTGCGTCCCGTCAGGCGCGCTAATCGAGATGCGCCGCACAGATGTCATGTTATGCAATGAGCCCATAATCGCCTGTCTTTCCAGAGCAACGTTTACCCCCATCACCGCAGCATTTGCTGCACAGTCCGATTGCACAAAAATAACGGTACCGCCCGCTTTACTGAATTGTTCCAGCAGGCGCATAGTACTTTCCCGCAACGTATGCACTGGCGGCACAACGATGGCTTTATACGATTGTTTCGCCACGCGCAGCATGCCTTTGCTTACCCCACCGTGGCGTGCCATGATATCTTCATCTACATAATCAAAATCACAATGTTCTTCCAGCAGAATTTTCTGAACCTCTTCCAGCTGGTTGTTTAGAAGGTTGGCGGCAGTATGATCTCCCGGAACAAACAAACCCCAGGCGCTTTCAATCGGGTGCAGCACGGCTACATCCCGCACCGGTGTTCCCTGTGTCATCAGAAGGTTAATTCGTGCGAAATAATCCTCTACTAACCGATAGTCTCGTGCCCAGGGTGACTGGTATGAAATCGAGGCGGGATAATCGCGTTTAGCTTGTCCCTGCATGGTATAATACGCTAAGTGCTGGCAGCGCAGATTGACTCCCAAGGCGGCCTGCCAGTCACCGACAGCTTTATGTTCGGCTAAGGTGAAATGCCAACCGGTGCAGCCGTATAGTTCACTCAGCATCCAGGTTCGTCCGAATTGATTCAGAACAGAGCAGCACTGTTTTGCGGTCAGGTATTCCGGTTTGGCGCCGCCCGGTCGCGACAGTCCTTCTCCGCACAAAATGTCTATGCCCGGCGCCTGCATGTATTCATAAAAGCGCATAGCACTGCCGACGACATGGGTTTGGCTGCTCAAAGTTTCTTCACACAGGACGTGCCCCGTAAATTTCAGGTGATGCTCTTCACACCATTCAAAAATCTGCCGGGCGAAATGATTGACAAACAGGTGAGTAATACAGTCATAATAATCGCGACGCACGGTTGAAAACTGACGGTCATCGACGACAAAGAATAATTCCGGCAGAACAGTATTCAAGGTATATCCGTAGCGCTTTTTAAAAACGTTCGGCAGGATACCGGTCCACGACACCCGGCCTTTTTCGTTTCTGAACTGATGTGAACCATAATTCGGTTCATCCGTAAAAACGCCGGGCACGCGTTTGCTGAATTCATCGCCTATTTCGCGGGCGTAGGCTTCATGAGTCGTTGCGATGAATGTGGCTACGGCTTCTTGGGAGAGCGTATCAAGATAGGTCTGGTTGTTGAACCAGGGCGACGGTGTTTCTTCTTCAATTATAAACACCAGTGCTTTTTCGTTCCCGTTAGTATTTTTTATTGATTTTTTGTTTGCCCGCCGTACATTCCGCGCCGCACATCCATCAATATCGGCTAAAAAGACTTCTAATTCCTTTCCTGTCAGTTTCACGGATTTTGGTTCTTCAACCGACAGGGTCAGATAGCGCATACGATATTTGGGATTTTCCGTTACCAGGCCGCCCGCCGCTCCGGAAGGCCAACGATCTTCATCATACAGCCAGGCCTCCATATTCTGTTCCCGGGCTTCCGCCACGCAGGCTTTAATAACATCGAACCACTCGTCAGACAAGTAGGGTGTTCCCAG
>CAZCLS010000425.1:0-4172 GCA_964499565.1 uncultured bacterium | reverse complement strand
ACCACCCGAAATTAAAGAGCTTGTTCTATCAGCAAGGGAAATCAGAAAAATGTAACCAGGAATATACTGGCACAATTGGTTAAACAATGAAACAGATCATACTTATTGTTACATTATCATTTTTTGAGTTATGCAACCCGGCGAGTGCCGCAGATATAACACAGATTCATTCGCGGGATGGAGCAACGAACACACCGGGATCATCCTCAATAGAAGAAGGAAAGTCACATGCGAACATTGCGGTTGTGCCCGATCTCAGGACAAATTCCGGGAAACTCAGGAGCACGGTCATTACTCCGCATGTAGAATGTACAATTGTACCGGGCACAAATATTTTATGGTGTTCAGCCTTTCAATATGCATGGAATGAGCTGTGTGATCTTGCAGGCGGGCCGATAACGATGGTGTCGCAGCCATCCAGTGTAACCATTTTAAACAAGAAGGCAGGGGAGAGAGAAGACATTGACGAGATGAGTTGTGTAGCCGCAGCGGGACTGGTTGACAAGGGAATATATGAGAAGATACGAAATGAGATGAAGCGAAAATTCAACGGCAAAACTGACTTGCATTTGAATAACAGCGCTACACCAGCGGGGTGGGTGGCCTATGCCTATCTTTTTAAGGAGCTTCCATTTCAATGGGCCTTCACGCGGTCGCATGAAACTTTGGCGTTTGAAGGATATTATGTTGATTCGTTCGGTATCGATCAATTGCTGCAATGTCAGGAAGATGAACCTAAGATGGTGAGCCAGGTTAGTATCTTCGACTACAATAATGAGAATGATCTGATTATCGAACTCAAAACCCAGGCGAAGGAAGACCGTCTTATTCTGGCAAAGATACCTCCAGCGGCAACACTGGACAAGACAATCGATCTGGTTGAACGCCGGATAACCGCGTCCGAGCCTGCGGCGATGAGTGAGCTGGAAAGTCTTTGGGTTCCAGTGGTGAATTTCGATGTGTTGCAGGAATATTCTGAGTTGTGCGGTAAACCCATATGTTCAACCAATAAAGCAATTGATGGAACCAGCATTATTGCGGCACAGCAATCGATCCGGTTTCGTTTGGATGAGCGCGGAGCAGTTTTGAAATCTGAAGTTATGATGGCGAATGCATTGCCAATACGGGATCTGATATTCGACAAACCTTTTCTGATCATGCTTAAACGAAAGCAGTCTAAGAATCCCTATTTTGCTCTGTGGGTGGGAAACGCGGAATTACTGGTTCCAACAAAGAAGAAACCGGTGCGTGATTGAGAGATAATAGTATAAAAAGTGGAGAAATAATAGCATGAGCAAACACAACAGAATTCTTCTTTTCGCATGCGTTTCTTTCATCCTTATCAGCGTAAGCCGGGGAGCGACTCGAATTGCTCAGTGTCTTGATGAGAAGCTCAGCGGTAAGAACAGTGTTGTATACTGCCCGACCCTTCAAATGGCGTGGGACCAACTCGAAGGAATTGTGGGCGGGCCAATCAGGATGCAAAACGAGGACACCTTAGTTGAAATATTCAATAAGTGCAATTGTCCCGGCGGTGTAGTTCCCGAGATCGCGAGCGTTGCCATGGCAGGTTTTCCCAATCAAAATTTTGTGAAAAAACTCAGCGGGGAACTCAACAGGAAATTCGGGGTTCAGGCTCCAATGGTATCTCCGGCAGAATCAAACGCGACAACAGTTCTTTTGGCATACGCTTATCTCAGCCGGTCTCTGCCTTTTCCCGGAAGGTTTGCCCGTTCCCGGACAACAAAAATTGCATTTTGTTACGGGAAAGAAACCAATGAAGTCGAATTTTTTGGGGCACCCGAGTCCAGGGCCGGTGACTATGCCTCACAGGTTGCGATTCTGAATTACTCAGATCCTGACGATTTCATCATTCGACTTTCATCGAGAATACGTGATGAATTCATAGTTTGTGCAAAGATACAAAAACCGGTAACCTTATCAGCAGGAGTCGATACGGTCAGAAAATATCTCGATCTCGAACATGAGACGGAAATAGGTTCAGAGCGGAATGGTAAACCGGATTATCATCCAGGGACGTTATCGGACGGGGACTTACTTGCCATACCCGTTATCAAACTGAAAGTTAAGACCGAGTATCCGCAATTATGCTATCGGCTATTTACGAACAAAGGATTTGAGCATGTCCAGCTGCAGGGGGTCTATCAGTCAATTGAATTCACAATGGATGAAACCGGTGCAGCAGTGCGCAGTACAGCACAGATAGAAATGTTTGGGGCCCCAGCCAAGCCGCGGCGATATGTTTTCGACAAGCCGTTCCTGGTAACACTGTGGAAAGAGAAAGCGGATCAACCATATTTTGCCCTCTGGGCAGCGGGACCGGATGTTATGGTTCCGGGCAAAAAGGTTAAATAATCCAAACAGCAATCGTGTATCATCAAAAGTACTGAGTTCCGAGGGTCAGGTCTTGAATCAGTCCGATAAAACATAAGTCATACAATATCAGTATATTACAATTATAAGGACTGATTCAAGACCTGACCCCCGCCTGGTTATACCGGTATTCACACCAGCAAATATATTGATAGCCTGGTTCAGTAATCCTGCTTGATTATAATATGTAAAAGATATACAATTGAAAACGATGCATATATTACAGGCACTATTGATTATGTGCTGTTTAATAAGCGGATGCACTGGATGGCGAATGGACTATGGTCAACCGGCGGCGCAGTTTCTTGATTTGGTGAAACAGTGTATGTGGACGGCATTCTGGTGCACTGCGAAGAACGTGGTGATACTTTTTCTTGATGAGAAAGAATATTTATCTCCAGGGATAAAAATACAATGAAAGAAGCCGTACTGCAGATTCTTATAACGACGTTATATTTCCTTGCCCTGATCAATCCAATCAGCAAGGTATCTGTACTCGCCGTGCTTTCATCTCAAGAACAACACCGTGATTTCATGAAGATCACGGCGAAATCCAGTCTCATCGCCGGTGGAATACTGCTGGGTTCAATGATCTTTGGCGATCTGATCCTGAGATCCGTCTTTCGCGTCGAATTACATTCTCTCAGATTGGCTGGTGGGGCAGTCTTAATCTGGGTAGGATTCAACGCGTTGCGCAAGGGAGTCTTTTTCGAACAGGAGACACAAGCTAGATTCGAGGATTTGGCGCTCGTACCTTTGGCATGCCCAATGATTGCTGGTCCTGCAACAATTGCTGCTTGCATCGCGCTCCGCTCACGAGAGGGATTGCTTCTTCCAGCGGTTTCAATGATGATCGCCGTGGCCCTGAACCACATAGTCATGATCCTGAGCCGCCCCATAGGTTCAGCGTTGAGTCGTTTCAACGTACTTGGAGCCATCGTACGACTCACCGGTCTTATCGTGATGACCATCGGAACCCAAATGGCGCTTGATGGTATTTCAGCATGGCAGTTGCAGGCTGTGCCATAACGGCAATGAGTAATTTGACGGTCAACTATCATCTTTCTATATTATGTGAGGCGGATCTGCCAAGGTATTCGCGGATACCGATTGGATTTCACGTGAGCAGTGTGTTTGATGTTACAGACGACCCTGTTTTGGGTGTGAATCTAGTCGAGAGAGTCCTGGAGGAGCCATGGCATAAAAATTATGATGCGTATGATGGTGAAGGCCCGCTTTCCTGGAGTAAGCGCTGGACGTTAACCAACTGGGGGTTTCTGGGAGTCGAGATTGACGGTGAGCTCTGTGGCGCATGCGCTCTGGCATATAATACAGACGGTATAGATATGCTTGAGAACCGTGGTGACCTGGCTGTATTGTGGGATATTCGAGTGCATCCGAATCACCGTCGAGCAGGCGTGGGCGGAATACTGTTCGACGAAGCCGTCAAATGGTCCAGGGCACGGAAATGCTGGGAACTGAAAATAGAAACTCAGAATATCAATGTCGGCGCATGCCGTTTCTATCAGTGCCAGGGTTGCATTCTGAGTGAAGTAAATCGAAATGTCTATAGCGGTTTTCCCGAAGAAATACAATTGATCTGGAGGAAAAAATTGTGACCAAGGCGTTGGTAAAATCATCAAAAACAAAGTTGGTATTGCTGCACTGGATCATACAGTGCAGCACGATTTGCGGTATCATATCCGTTGTGATCAAAGGATTGAATCCGTTGATAATCATTACAGCGCTGATTTGCGTAGTTGCCGGACTGCCGTTGT
>CAZCLS010000424.1:0-4183 GCA_964499565.1 uncultured bacterium | reverse complement strand
AAATGCGGCCGCGATAACAGCCGCGAAATACATAGCGCCGTACACGCCCTGGCGGCGATGGGAAAGGACGGCATCGCGGTAAGCCATCCCGGCTGCTTTTTCGGGCCAGCCGGCGGCGATATAACCCCACGGATCGGAACGGATATCAGCGCCGATCCATTCACAATAAGGATTATTTTTGTCAGCGGCTCGCGCGGCGGAAATGCCGGCCCGGATGTTATTCAGGGCTATTTCTTCCGCCGTGCAGGCGAAAGGCAGCCAGGCAATCCAAGCTCGCGCGACATCGTCAGTAGTGAAGTCCAGACCATATGTTTCGGCGATAAGCAGACCTAAAAGAGTGTAAATGATGTCGTCGTCAACCGGCACACCCTTCATGTGAGAGCGGGTATACTCGCTGCGTTTACTGGTGGCATAGCGCAGCTCATCTGGAAAGGGAACAGAGGACCAGTAGTCAACCGGCGGAAAGGCATCACCATTTTCGCGTGCGAGCCGTTCCATGCGGTCAACCGGCCACATTTCAACCGGGGCGCCTAAGATACACCCGGCACAACGGCCGATAAAGGCGCCGGTAACTTTGTCGGAGTAAACAGAGGCATTCCAGGCAGTCCAGATCCGTCGCGGACCGGGAGGGCGCAGAGCCCGGATGGCATCCAGGCCGTCCGGCTCGGAGCGTGATAGGCTGGCGCTTTCGGGAAGTCGGGTTATTTCCTGTTCTATACGTTTAAGGTCACGTTCGGTTCGGGAAATGATGCGGGCAATTCCTTTTGACCCGCGCTCATGCTTCAATTCAGCATACCGTGCTATCTGGTCAATCAAACGTTTCAGTTTCGCTGTGGATGGGTAGGACATTTTTCAAGGATGGTTGATGGTTGATGGTTGATGGATGATGGATGATGGATGATGGCCGGGGGTATTTTGGAACGAGCTGGTCCCGCCAACGGCGCGGATTGATGACCGGATGGGCTTCAGCCCGGGATCGGCGTGAACCACCGGGATCTTTGTAATGGTAACTACTGTTCAAGGATAATCCTGAAGGTTCGTATTTTTTTTGGTCCGATAGACAGGCTAAAATTGTTGCCGGAGAGAGCTGGAGGGTCCTGGGACATACAGGGTGATTCATCCAGCATAGTATCTATTACTTCAGCAATGGACAGACATGGGAATGAAACATGGGCCTGTCTCGATTCGGGCATGCCGTTCCACAAGCGGATAATTATACCGTCACCATCCTCAGCCGGTTTCAAGGCCGAAACAGCCGCTCCATGCACCTGGCAGAAAGACATGCCGGATTGTTCAGTCTGTTCAAACGTACCGGTAAAGAGGTAATTCCGGCGGTTGCAGAGAGCTGCTTTTTCCTGTGCGGCAGGCAGCATAGATTCAGCTGTGCAGGGAAAAATACTCAAGCTCAGCGTGTGCTTCCCTGGCAGTTGAGCGTCGGGTACGGGAATGGACGGGGCTACATTTTCGCGGCGGGTGACAAGATTACGCTGGGACACCCAGCCGACGCAGCGCAGAAGAGTAACAGCCAGGGCTCCGCGGTTTTCGGGCAGATACTGATGTTCCTGCAGGCCGTGGGTAACGACCGCAAGACCGCGAGTGCCATCGAATGCGGCGATGAAACGTTTGTTGGGAAATTCGACCGGAGCGTCTTCTATCCAGGCTTCCGGCGGCGGCGGTGTGCTGCGGGCGGGATGTTGAATAAGGTCGAAATGGCCTTCCGCCCAGGCGGTCTGGGACGAAGCACCGGTATGCACCAGGCAGCGCAGGCGATGGTCCTTGGCGGTGTTGTCTACCGTAATCTGAATATCAAGCACATCGGACGCATCCCACAAGGATAGTTCAATACATAACGGGAGTTCAACCTGGCCGGTATCACGTGTCCGACGGTCTGGGGCTAAAGAATCGGGAACAGACAAAGCAGTATGCATCCGGACTCGTCTGACAACGGGAGTTTCACCGCCATACTCGATAACCGGGATTTGAGAAAATGTGCAGATAAGGGTATCGGCAGCCGGAGGAGAAAAGGTGTAGGTATCACCCGCATCGCCTCCGTCTTCAAAGGACAGAACATTGTCATACACCGAGCCGGTACGCAGGTCGGTAACAGAAATACGTCCGTCTTGCGAGATAGTGACTGAGAGAGATTCATTTTCAAGCACGGCTTCGGGAACTGTTTGCCAGGAGCGCAGAGGCAATTGAACCGAGCGGTCGATCCGCAGGGATTTCAGTTCATAACCGCTGCACGGGCCGGGCATGAGACTGATCCGGGCGGTTCGGGCCATACCTTCATACCACTCCGGATAGGTCTGAAAGCCGGGGTGACCGGGCAGGAACTCCACAACCGCCTGAACGGGAGTATTATCAAGGGTTGTAAAGCCAAACACGCCATTGCGGGCGTCATCCTCAGGGATACCCAGCTCTATTTCACAACCGGAAGAAAGCGGATAGGGAGACAAGTGGGTAAAAACAGCATGGGTTGGCCGGGCCAGGGCAGGAGTGAAACCTTGCTGCATGAACAGTCGTCGCAGGGCGTTAAACAAGGCATCAGTTGCATACTCGATAGTATGGCGGAAGCGCTGATGCATATCCTGAATAACGGCATCGATGCTGCAGCCGCCGATACTGTCATGCGGTTGAGTGCGTAGAAATTCACGCCAGGCGCGCTGCAGGGCGAGAGAAATCACAGGATCGGGAGCCGGGTCGTTCGGCAGACCGGCCCAGGCGGCAAGGGGGTCGGAACAATACTGCAGAAGCTGTTCGCAGGCATGATGTTTGAGTTTCAGGGGAATATGAGTTGAGTCGATACCGTACACTATACAATTAACGGGAGTCAGGCCGGCATGATCAAAAGGAACCATATTAACCTGTCTGAGTTCGCCGGTTACGGTTTGGAGAGGAACCGACGTCACCGCTTCGCGCAAGGCGGAAAAATATTCGTCAAACGAGCTATGCGAAATCTGCCAGTCGGGCCGTAATTCGCGGGCTCTTTCGATCCAGGCCGGCAGTTCGGGATCGGCGCATACATGGTCGGTGCCGTTGGAAAAATAAATAACGTCGGTCGCGGCATCGCGGGCGATATGTTCAACGAGCCGTACAAACCAATGGGCTTTGTTTTGAATGCCGGCAATATCAGCCGGAGCGATATCTTCACCCAGCACGGAGTGAATCGTCCAGCGTTGAAACCAGCCGATGCCATAACCGACTTTTTCATTAATGCGATGGGTGAGCACCGTGGAACCATCACTGCCTTCCCAGGTGAACTCGGACGGCAGAGTAGAACTTGAGATACCGCGCCAGACGATGGCAGTATTAATGCCGAAGCCATTCAGAATCTGGGGCATTTGGCCGATATGACCGAACATGTCGGGCAGGTAGCCAACCCGTGAATCAGCACCGAATGATTTGGCCAGGCGCGTACCGGCCAGCAGATTGCGAACCAGCAGTTCGTCCCCGCTGACAAACTCATCGGGCAGGATGTACCAGGGACCGACAATTATGCGTTTGCTCCGGATAAGGCCGTCCAGTACTTCGCATTGTTCGGGACGCAGGTCGAGATAGTCTTCCAGCACAACGGTCTGGGCATCGAAATTGAAGGTACGGTAGGCCGGGTCAGATTGCAGCAATGAAATCAGGGCATCGATCATGCGGGTTAACCGGATTTGAAAGATTTGGAAAGAGCAATGCCATTCGCGGTCCCAATGAGTATGAGAGCAGACAAAAACGTTCAATGGTTTCATAAGACAGGTATCGGGATTAATAACATTCTACTATGAATACTTACTCTTATCATGTACATTCGCGATACTAAGTGTAGCAGAAAAGGGATGAAAAAGCACGAGAGGGGCGGGAGGATGGTTGATGGTTGATGGTAAATGGATGATGGTAGATGGAGTTGCCAGGGAACAGAGGACAGGGGGAAGGGGTCAGGAAGGTGGGTGTTTATGCGTGCTTGTTAAACAAAAGACCCCTCCGGGTTCATCCCGGGGGTGAATGAGTTTCAATGATGTGGGAAGGGAATCTTGTGCAAGACAAACTGATTCACCGGTGAGATGAACTCACCGGGGTCTTTCAATTAGGATGGTAAATGGTTGATGAGAAACTCGTACAGATTACTAATTACTGATTACCGATTAAAGTGGTCCCCTTTGTCAAGACCAAAAAGATCGAACTATAAGGTGCACGC
>CAZCLS010000423.1:0-4184 GCA_964499565.1 uncultured bacterium | reverse complement strand
ATTCTCTGCCGTTCCTGCGGGAAGATCTGGAACAGAATGTAGGCAACCGGCGAAGGCCGGTGTTCATCGCTCAGCATTACATGCCGACCGACGACTGGTGGACCGATGCGGAAAAGACGTACTATTACAGTGTTATTCGCGATTATAATATTATCGGCATTACGCACGGGCACCAGGGACAGGCATCAATCTACAAGTGGAACGGGATAGACGTGGTTGATAATCATCACTTCCTTTCAACCGGTTGTTTTGTGTTTAACATTGCTACTAACAACAAAATGGTAATCGCCCAGCGCACTCCGGCGGACAGTTGGGGGTTGACGTATACGAAGACACTGGAATTTCCGAATTTGAATCAAGCCTGGCATCCGCTGCCGGCAGACGGCAGTCAGGTTGCAGAAACAACACTGACGCGGCTTGCCTGGACACCGGGTGACGCGATTGTTTCCCAGGATGTTTATTTCGGCACCAGTTTCACGGCAGTCGATCAAAGTACTACACCTGCTTTAGCCGGTCTGGGAGCGGCAGTGACAAACCGCTCTATACCCGCATCGTATCTTCCGCTGCAGCTGGGAACACATTATTATTGGCGAATAGATACCCATAGCACCAGCGGCGGAACCGTGAAAGGAACGGTCTGGCAGTTCCGGACTAAAGACGCGGTTAACGCGGATGAAATGACGTTCCTGTTCATATCGGACAGTCATGTAGGCGTGGGCTCGTTAGCTTCCGCGCGGGACACGGTTGTCGCAATGAACACTATACCGGAAACAGCCTGGCCGGCGGATATCGGCGGCGGGATAGTCAAAACGCCCAGGGGAGTTATTCACGGCGGTGATTATACCCAGGATGGGGCCACGTGGGAATATGATGTATTTGTTCATGATTACGGTATTAACGGAGATCGAGTGCTGCAATACCCGGTATATGAAACCTGGGGCAATCATGACGAGAATGGGCCGAAGGATTATATAGCCGGCTTGAAAGCGCGGCACGCGTTCAGGCCCGACCCGCTCAATCTATCGGCCGATCAACTATATTACTCATGGGATTGGGGAAATGTGCATTTTGTTAGTTTAGGCCGGAATCCTAACACGGCGAGTTTGACATTTCTGAAAACAGATTTAGCGGCTAAGGTTGGCAATACAGGACGGCCGGTCGTGCTGTATCATCATTACGGGGTGGATGAATACGGCATAACCTGGTGGTCTGCCGATCTGCAAACGGAATATTATGACATCATACAGGACTACAACATCATCGGTATATTTCACGGACATACGCATGACAGCTCAATATATACCTGGAACGGGATAGATATATTCAACGCGCCGCATTTAAAAACGAGTCCGGCGGTTGAGCACGGCTTCCTGGCGGTGAACATAGCATCTAACAGCATGAGAGTTGCCGAACGCACCGCGGCCGGGAGCTGGGGGTTGCGCAAACGGAAAACGATATTCACGTCGTTTGCCGAAGGAGGCGTGGCCGCATTTATCAACAATGGAGCCGGGGCAACGAACATAACGGGAACATCCGCGCTTCTGAACGGCACATTAGTCTATGAAGCATCAGGACCGACTGCGGTGGCAATCTATTATGGACCGACGGATGGCGGCACTACCGCAACGGCCTGGACCGGGTCGGTTGAAGTGGGAACGGTTGGCATCGGGCAGTTTTCCGTTGCGGTATCAAACCTGATGGCTGAAACAGGATACTACTATCGCTGCTATGCCGTCAATGCTTCGGGCGAAGACTGGGCCGATGAGAGCAGGCAGTTCTCGACGCTGTCCGCGGCGGAAATCGATAATGGCAGCGGCGCCGGCAATGTCAGGATGACGACCGCGACACTCAACGGCACACTGACGGCCAAAAGCTTTACTCCTACACATGTGTATATCTACTGGGGTACTACAGACGGGGAAGAGACCATTGCAGCCTGGGACCATGTCGTTGTTTTAGGCTCAAGGGAAATCGGTTCGTTTTCAGCCGGACTGATGGGATTGACAATGGAAACGACATATTATTATCGCAGTTACGCGACCAATGCGGTAGGCGAAAAATGGGCAGCCGACAGCAGCAGCTTTACTACGCAGCCGCCGTTATCGATCGATAACGAGCCGGGAGCGACGGAGATGACTGCTGCGAGCGGCTCGCTGAACGGCACGCTCTTGATTACCAATGCCGCACCGACCCATGTCTTTATCTATTGGGGAAAGTCGGATGGGGGAACCAACCGGAGCGGGTGGGACACGGAGATTGCACTCGGGATTAAAGACCCGGGAGCATTTTCAGCGCAGATAACCGGGTTGGCAAGTGACACGAAATACTACTATCGCTGTTATGGCAGTAACGCAGCCGGAGGGAGGTGGGCAAGCAGTTCGGTGGCATTCAGCACTGCCAAGGATTTCAGTCAGTGGCAGGCGAAAATGAAAATAACTATCGGCGGGTACACGCGCGCGACAGCCCTGGTAAATTTTCCGTTGTTCGTCGTGCTGAATGAGAATATTCCCGGATTTTCATACACTCATTTCGCCTCGCGCAAAGGAGCTGATTTAAGATTCGGGAGCAGCACTGATACGGAATTGAAGTATGAAATAGAACAATGGAATGTATCAGGAGATTCATTTGTCTGGGTGCAGGTGCCGCGGATCAGCGGCCCGGACACATTCATAACGGCCTATTGGGGCAATCCGGCTCATACGGCTTTTCCGGGGTATACAACAAATGGCTCTGTCTGGGCGGAAGGATATGCCGGAGTATGGCATATGAACCAGAAGAATCTTATCAACAGCGTTAATGGCCAGGCAGGCAAAGCGTACAATGAACCGCAGGTAATAGCAAACGGCAATACGGGAATCTCGATGCATTTCAGGACCGGTGTCGTTACGTATGTGGATGTCGGTGATGTTGATGTGCAGAGCCTGACCATGTCGGCCTGGCAGCGTGATGATGTGTCGTATGCCGGACAGCCCGACCGTTTCGTTATGGAAAAGAAAAACTCGTATTCCTGGTACCAGTGGAATGTCGACTGGCATATTCAGATGGGCATTGAAGGAACCACACGCTATGATTTTCAGCAGGGGGGTGTAACGGATAATCCCTATCCTGCCTGGACCTACCTGGCAGTGACGTATGACGCGACAACAGGAGTCGGGTGCGGCTACAAAGATGCCGCGCAGCGATACAGTCAGGACAAAGGTGATGGCATTGTGCCTAATCAGAATAATAATGCATTGCGGATCGGCGCGCGCAGCACCGGCCTTGCAGGTGTGTATGGTGAACTTGACGAGGTAAGAGTTTCGCGGGTAGTCAGGTCACCGGATTGGATCTGGGCCTGCTGGCGGAATCAGGGTCCCGATCGCGGTGCGTTTGCGCAGTACCAGGTTTTACAGCCGGGAACGGTGTTTCCCGGTGTCAATATTATTACTGCTGACACCGTAGTCGACATCAGTCTGCCGCTGGTTATTCAAGGAACTAATGATGAGCCGGTTGTTGGAACGATGTGGGTATCAAACGCGGCTACCGGTCAGAGACTTGAGTTTCACGCCGCCTCGGCCTGGCGTTCTCCAGGTATTGATTGTGAAATGGGTAATAACAGCATTCATGTCTTCGGCACTAACAGTATGGGCCTGGCCGGCAGTGATATGATAACGGTAGTTGGTGTGCCGGAAGGGGCGGGACTAGTAGTGATTGGGCTAACAATGGTGTTAGGTGCGCGGATTCGAAAAAGGGCATGATAATCGGTTGTCAAAAGCACACTGACCTGTCATTGACTGAAGCCTGACATCGGCAGAAAGCACTGTAGCCGGTCTCGGCGAGGCCGGTTTTTGACGTATGAGGCCGGATGCTGGAAGTTGAGTGTTGTGAGGGCATTACCCCGGGGTCGTAGTCCCCAGGGGCTACCTGAGTCCCCAATGGAAATGAGGAGCGAGTAGCCCCTGGCTTCTCCGAAGCCGGGGCGGGATAAGGTAAGGGGAACAGCGGTTGGGTGTAGGCGGGCAATGTTCGCACTCATCGCAACAGATCAATGCATGAGCATTAACCGCACCAGGCAGCCCGAGACCGCAATCCAAGTATTAAAAAAGAGCGGCCGGAAACGGCCGCTCTTTTTTATGTGCATTATATATCAACCGATTACTTGCGTGAACGCCACAGGGCGAGCAAGCTGCCGGCCAGAACCAGCA
>CAZCLS010000422.1:0-4201 GCA_964499565.1 uncultured bacterium | reverse complement strand
GGGTCGTAGACCCCAGGGGCTACTAAAAGGGGGAATACTCATTGTCAGTGAAGCTGAAGCGGAACGGTTCTCGTTATCGTCCTCGTAATCGAAAAGTGAACACTGTTTGATTATGAACAACACGATGTCCAACGGTATACCGTTTCTCGGATGACAGAATAAAAATCCGGTCGTGTATTGTTATTACGATTACAAAGACGGGAACAAGGATGAGAACGAGAACGACGACGATGATGTGCTGCGGATGATCGCCGGTCAAGCGCATGTGTCTCCTGCCCCAGGGTCGTAGACCCCAGGGGTTACTTAGAAAAGCCGTTTTCCAGGAAGGTTTGATAGTGGGTTCTGACACGGGTCAGGCAGGTATTGATCTGGTCGGTGAATTCTTCGGCGGTTGTGTGAATTCCCAAGATCCGGCGGGCTAAGGCGGTTAACTCGGTTTCTGAGCGGGGCAAGGCATGAATCTGACGGTCTTCCAGAATCTGCAGGTAGTGTTCTACCTGGCGGAGAAAACAATAATCATGTTCCAGTGACTGCACAACATCGGCGGAAAGAATTTGATACTGCCCCAGCAAGGCTAAGGCGTCCAGGGTATTGCTGTTGAGCAGTTCGGGGCGGACCGGGGCATGGATCATCTGCAGACCTTGCACCAGGAATTCGATATCACGAATGCCACCTTGACCGGATTTAATATCGATAGAGTCTTTCGAATTGACGGAACTGAGCTGAATTGAACGATCGCGCATAGAGCGGATTGAGGCAATCACCTCGTCCGGATTGCGCCGGGTCAGCAGAACCTGGCGGAGCATATTGAGGAAATATTCACCGATCACACGATTGCCGGCGACCGGCCTGAGTTTCAAGGCAGCCTGTAATTCCCAGAGGGAAGCCTTGGAACGGTAATACGTAATAAGTGTCGAGACATTCGGAACCAGTTCACCAGCGCTGCCATAAGGGCGCAGTCGGAAATCAACCCGGTAGACATAGCCATCCGCGGTATGAGCGGTCAGGTCATTACGCATATGATCGAGCACCTGCTGATAGAGTTCTTTGTGAGAGCGTTGGTCTCCGCTGATACGTTTAACGTCAAAGACACAATCATCGCACACGCCCAGCAGATCGATATCCGAGCTGTAATTAAGTTCTGAGCCGCCCAATTTACCGAAAGCCAGGAGGCACAGATGGCGTTCAGGATCATCAGTATCATTATCCAGGGCGATTGCGGTGCGTATATCGTGCCAGCAGCGGTGCAGGGCGATGTCAGTCAGTGCTTCCGCGACAGCGGAGATATCGCGGACAGTTTCCGAGAGGGGCACGTGCAGCCACATATCACGGATACCGATACGCAGGATTTCACGCCGGCGGAACATACGCAGGAAAGCGCGCCAATCGTCCAGATCGGGCCAGGCCGGCATTTCCTGCAGCAACTCGGTCGTAAGTACGGAAAGAGAACGTTTGGCGTAGAGGTGGTCAGGATTAGTAATCCATTCAAAAAAGTCCGGAGTACGGATAAGGGTATCGGCCATAAACTGACTGCCGGAAAAAACACTGAGCAGGATATCCAGACGCACCGGCTGGGCCAGCAGATGATTAAAATGGGCCGGTCGGTCAGGCAGTTGATTTATGAACCGCTCCCAATTGTTGAGAGCCATGTCCGGATCAGGCTTGTTGCGCAGGATATCACCCGCCAGGATTGCTAAGGTAGTAAAACGTTTGGCACCGCAGAATCCGGCGATGTTTTTCAGGTTGACGCAGGCCCGGGCGGGGTGATTGAATCCCATGGCGGTAAGAATACTAACGCGGGTTTCTTCGGACAGGCTGTCAGAGAGAATAATGTCAGCCATAGTACCCGTTTGGGGCGCGGGAAGGGAGTCGCGGCCAAAATGACGTTCGACAAAGGCGCGTACAATAGCGGTCTGGGTTTCAAAATCTACATACAGATTTTGGGCCGGAGACATAGTAGAGCCGCGTGTGTACCCCATACGTCGGGCGAGATGAGAATATTCATCATCATCGATTCCAGGCAGAAACAGATCTTTGGCCGAACCGCGCAACATACGCAAGGCATTGATCAACCGGCGCAGGAAGCTGTATGCTTCCGACAACTGCTGTGCTTCCTGCTTGTTCAGAACGCCGGCGGCGGCCAGGGCTTCCAGGGCGGTATGGATGCGGGGCGTCCGTAAAGCCGGGAAAGAATGCCCATGAATAACCTGTAGAATCTGGACGTCATATTCAAGGTCTACCAGGCCACCGGGAGAGAACTTGGCATTTACGCCGCCGGCCCGTGTTTTTTCCTTAAACTGTTTCTGGCGCAAGGTGCGGAGTTCATCTAAATCAATGCTTTTTGCTGCATACACCAGTTCATCGCGCAAACGTTCGATGCGGGCACCCAATGCGGGGGAACCGGCGACGGCTCTGAGGCGGACCAGGGAGAGCTTTTCATATGAATGGGCCTGGCCGCCGGGGCCGTAATAGCGGCAGAAGTTTTCCAGGCTGGAAGCCAGAGGACTGGCATTGCCAAATGGGCGCAGTCGCAGATCAATATGGAAAATACCTTCCTGTTTAGCCTGGATAAAACGGGTAAGTTCCTGAGCGAACAAGTGAAAAAACTCGCCATTATCAAGAGATTCATGACCATCGGTCTGGCCGTTATCGCTGTAGACAAACATCAATTCGATGTCGGAGGCATAGCCAAGAGCCACGCCGCCGAATTTTCCCAGGCCCAGAACGGCATGTTCGGCTTCAACTCCGGCCGCGGTGCGCGGAATACCGTAGCGGGAGGTCAAGTGCTGATAGACACAATCAGCTGCGACCGTAATCACACATTCAGCGACGCGGGTAAGGTGTTGAGCAAATTCACGAAAATCCAAAGCTTTATCAACGATGTGGTCTAAATCGATCAGGAAAATCTCACGGTCTTTGAAAGCGTTCAAGCGATCGCGCTTTTCCTCGAATGAAGCGGCGCTGCTCAGTTCTTGCAGCAAGCGCTGCTCCAGAGTATCGAGCGTAACCGAGGCATGCCGTTGACCGACGTGGGGAGCGAGCAGGGGCAACAGGGATTCGTATTGAGCGCGAATAAAATCTTCCCAGATGAAATCACTGGTGCCTAACATACGCGCCAGGTCGTGCATAGCGTGAGGACTGGCCAGCACATCGATCCACTGACCCCGGCTGGGGGCTTTAATAACCGTTTCAACTAACTGCTCGAAACGCAGCAAGGCTGAATAAGGATTCGGGGCGTTAGCCAGAAAATAGGTAAACTGTTTCGTTAGCAGAACACACAACTTGAGTTCGTTGAGCCGGTCGGGATCGGTCAGTTTAGACCCCTGGGAGTCGACCACATATATATCATCCTCAACATTTCTGGCATGGGTGCGGATCGCAACCTGTTCAATGCGCAGCTGCTGCAGAGCCAGGGCGTTGGTTAATGAGTATAGAAACAAAGGGGTGTCCTGAGCGATAACAGAGAGGTGGGTAAACGGGCCTTCGTCATTATCAATGTGAAGTTCGATGGGAAAGAGCATGCTTTCGGCAGAGATGTTCAAATCCGATAACGAGGCGGCAACCAGGTCATTGACTTTATGCCGGGCGCGCGAGACACTCGCACTGTCGTTCTGTTCCAGCAGCAGAATAATTTCGTTCAGAACGCGGGAAAGTTCCCGGCACCAGAAATCGAAAGGTAACTGAGAAGTAACCTGGCCGGCAAAATAGTCGACGATACGCCGCCGGGAAACCAGGTCGGGTTTGAGGCCCGGAGCATGCCGGCGAGAGCGGCGCCGCGCGACGGGAGCAGGAGCCGGGGCGTAGGTGAAGATTTCACCCGTGGCGATATTAAAACCCATACCGGCCAGAATGCCGGTGATCAGGGAAAACTCATACGAATAATCAAAAGCGCATACGGTAATACCGACTTCACGTGCTGACAGCTGATCGATCTGAACATCAACCAGCTGCGTAGCAGAGAGCTGAGCCAGGCTGGTAACGTGGCGGGATAACTGCGGCAGGTCGAAGCGTTCAAAATAACGGTTGCTCAGCCTGGACAGATGAGCCTGGAGAAAGGCCGGGTCGATCCCCGGACACATATGGGAAAGCTGATCAAGAGTTGGTTTCATGCTGGTAGTACATAGTAATGCAGAAATAAAATAACACGGCGAATTCAAATCTGAAGCGCAACGCCGATAAAAATTAGATGAGAGCATTGTAA
>CAZCLS010000421.1:0-4233 GCA_964499565.1 uncultured bacterium | reverse complement strand
CCGGCCGGATGATTCTTCAAGAGTGTAAGGCATGGCATAGTTCTGAAGACGCAGGGTGGCATGCCAGCCTTCATGCAGAATGACATAAGCCTGGCGCGCGTGCGATGCTTCCAGCAGAGCCGGGGTTATCGGGCAGGCATGCCCACCATGAGCTTCGGCCTGGTACAGGTAGGTATACATACCCTGCCGCTCATAGTTCTGCTGGCGGCGGCGGGCTTTGCGCGTGTCCCAGAAGAATTCAAATGGTGCCTCCCCCGGCAACGCGCTGACTAACCGGTCGGGCTGGCAGACATACAGCCAGTTACAGGTTGTATGCTTATCGGAATAGTGTTCAAACGACCCGTCAAATACCAGGCCGAGAGCTGATTGCCCGAAAGCGCGCAGATCGGTAACAAACGCTAACTTTTCCTGTAATGCTGTTTTCATCGGGTAAGTATACTCAAAGGTATTGTAAAAATCAAATGGTGGGAAGGGAGTGATGTGTTGATGGATGCGAACCGAGACACCCGCTTCGGAGCTGCGGGTGCTACTTGCAGTGCATAAGCTTTGGGACATGGAGTAGCCGTCGTTTGTCCATAAACGGCGGACTGGCCTGCAAGAGAATGATAGCAGGATGAAGGTGAATGTGGAAGATGGGCTGATGTGGGTCTGTGGACTGAGCCACCCGCCGCGGAGCCACGGGTGCTACTGGTTGCCTGCACGGCTCGCGGAGAAGGTGTGATGATAACATTATAAACCTTTTTTTGCTATAATGTTACACCTGATTATTACGATACCAGATATATACATAGTTTAGCAATCCAACCAGGAGAAGCAATGAACATTGGCGTGCCAAAAGAAGTGAAAGTTAAGGAAGAACGGGTCGGTTTGTTTCCCGGGGGAGTCCGTGCCCTGGTCAAAGCCGGGCATACAGTGCTGATGCAAGCCGGAGCGGGACAAGGCTGCGGGATAAGCGACGAGCAGTACCGCCAGGCAGGAGCCGCGATCGGCACGTGTGAAGATGCCTGGGCCCGCGAACTTGTCGTTAAGGTCAAAGAGCCGATCGAGCCGGAATATCAGTTTTTGAAGAAAGATTTAACCTTGTTTACCTACCTGCATCTCGCGGCGAACAGCGTCTTGACAAACAAACTGGTCGAGTCGGGCTGTAGCGCGATTGCGTATGAAAGCGTTGAAAATCCTGACGGGTCACTGCCTCTGCTGGGCCCGATGTCGGAAATCGCCGGCCGAATGTCGGTAATTAAAGGGGCTGAAATCCTCTCGAATTACCGTGGTGGATCCGGAAAACTGATCTGCGGTGTTACCGGTGTAAAACCGTGCAATGTTGTTATTATCGGTGCCGGAATATCCGGGTCTAACGCAGCTGAGATTGCAACCGGCCTGGGAGCTGATGTGACTGTACTCGATGTCAATATCCGTAAACTGGATGACCTGTATTTCAAGCTTGACCGGCGCATAAAAACAGTGTTTTCTACGCCCGAAAGCATTTATAATGAAGTGGTCAACGCCGATATTGTGGTCAGTTGTGTTCTGATCCCGAATGCTGCTCCGCCCAAACTGATTACCAAAAATATGCTGCAGGCGATGCGACCCGGTTCCGTCGTTGTAGATATTGCTATCGATCAGGGAGGCACAACAGAATTATCCGAACCGACCACGCATAAAGAGCCGTGCATTACAGTCGGCAATGGTGTCAATCTGTATTGTGTGGCTAATATGCCGGGCTGTTATCCGCGTACATCAGCTGAAGCGCTGACAAACAGCACCCTGAAATATGTCCTGTCAATCGCCAACCGGGGATTGAAGGGAGCACTTGCCGCGGACCCATCGCTGCGCAAGGGATTAAATATCATCAATGGCGCGGTTGTCTGCAAACCGGTTGCCGACCGCTGGGAATTGCCACACACTGAGTATGCCGGGTAACCTGTTTGGTGTTATGTGCTAAATAGTATATAATAGAGATATATACAATTCAGAGAACAAAATCGCCGTAACGGTATGGTTGATTACATCTCTGTTAAACATAAACAATACCAGTATCAGTTTCTATGAAAATATGTCTGTATAGTGTCTGTCTGGCACTGCTGGCCGCCTGGCCGGCTGCGGCCGCGAAAACGAATAGTACTGCTGCTGCCGTCAGTGAGCAGAAGCAGGCAGTAGAGGAGCCGGTAAAAGACAATGCCATCAATCCCGTTGCGGAAAACGAGCCCAAAGAGAATTTGACGGACGATCAGAAAGACCCTGAAAAAGAGGCGATGGAAGAACGCCGGCTCGAACGCGAACAGCGCCGGGACAAAAGATCACCGCCCGTAGAAGCCTTTGTCGACAGTGAAGGCTGGCAATCGGGAGTAGGGTACAAGGCCATGGAACAGTATGTCAAACGCCTGTCCTTGTTGTGCCGCGAACGTCTGCCCGGTATGGTTACCGGCGTGGCCGGCGGCAAGAAAGGCATTCTGCTCCAGGTAACGTTCAAAGCCAAGCGAAATTTCTACCTGGCCCAGGAAAATACAAAAGAGTTCCTGACCGCGATTGTCAAAGACCTGGAAAAACTGCCCGAACCGGTAGCTGCTCAGGTGATTATGAATCATAACGGTCAGCAGATTATCAGCGCCGAGCGCAAAGGCAAAGATGTTAAAGTCAATTACCTGTTATAACCGGCGAGCGCTACAGAGATAATTACGCAGGTTCCAAACATGAACAGGTGAATCCCGGGAGACACGCGTATGTTGATTTCAGAAAAAAATATTGTGCTGATCGGCGGCGGTACAATGGCCGAAGCGATAATTAAAGGCCTTCTTACCTCGCGAGTAACCAGTCCGAAACGAATAACCGTTTCAGAACTCAATCCCGACCGGCGGTCATGGATCAATGAAGAATATGGCATCCAGGTGACTCAGCCGGAATCGCTGGATTTAGCGCCTGCCCATATCATTATCCTGGCGGTCAAGCCGGACGTGCTCTATTCCGTGCTGAAGCGCATATGCATGTCAGTCGTACCGGGCCAGCTGGTAATCTCCGTTGCAGCGGGGGTGCCTCTGGGCGTGGTAGAACAGGCGTTGAATCCCGCGGTTTCTGTGGTGCGGGTTATGCCTAATGCACCCGCGATCGTTCAGCGCGGCATGATCGCCGTATCGCGCGGGCGGCAGGCTACCGATGCCGAGGTTCTGCTGACCCGCTCGATCTTCAGCACTATAGGGCTTGTCATGGATATCGATGAAGAACACATGGATATTTTTACTGTTATCAGCGGTTCCGGTCCGGCCTATGTGTTCTATCTCATGGAAGCCATGATCGCTGCCGCGGCTCAGCACGGTCTGCCCCCGGCTAGGATTCTTACTATTGTGGCCGAAACAATTCGTGGTACCGGAGAACTGGTTGCCCGCATTCATGAAAATCCGCAGACAATGCGCGAACGGCTCGTGCTGCCGGGCGGTCCGACGGAAGCGGCATTGGCAACGCTTGAAGCCGGTGATGTCAAAACAGTAATCATGCGCGCTATTGACACTGCTGTCACCCGCGTAAGGCAGCAAAATGAATAAATCTTCCGGGGGTTTCTCGAGTTTCTCTATGCACTCGTTTCATACCCTTCACATCCTTCCCGATAACAGGCGTATTCAAGTCGTTCACGACGCTGTTCTGCATGAAGAACTGGACCGGCATGGTATTTCCCTGACCGCCCACTGCGACGGAATGGGCCTGTGCGGTAAATGCGTCGTAGTAATTCAATTGCCTGATGGATCGCATCCGCCGGTGACCGGGGCCGATGCGCGTTTTATAAGCGCAAGCAGGCGTGCCGCCGGCGCGCGACTCGCCTGCCAGTGGCGCGTCTGTTCAGATGCCACGGTTACTGTTCCTCCGCTCAGCCGAATCAATCACCTTCATATCCTGGCTGATGCCGATCCGACCGCGGTTCAGCCCGGCGCAACTGTTGACGAACAAGCGCCGTACGGCATTGCGGTTGACATCGGCACGACAACCGTTGTCGGCACATTGCTCGATCGGCGCAGCGGCGTTGTCTGCGCGGTCAGTTCCCGTTTGAATCAACAGTATCGCTATGGAGCGGATGTCATCAGCCGAATCAAACATTCACTCCAGCAGGGCGGGATGGAGGAATTGCACACGGCGATTGCTGAAACGGTTAATGCCATTATTGCCAACCTGCTTGCTGAAAGCGATTTCTCACCGGAAACAATCGGAGAGATTACGGTGACCGGCAATACGGTTATGCTGCATATT
>CAZCLS010000420.1:0-4249 GCA_964499565.1 uncultured bacterium | reverse complement strand
GGGGAATACGTGCTGCTGGCGGTCAGCGATGATGGCAGCGGTATTGACAAAGAGACTCAGGATAAACTGTTCGAGCCCTTTTTTACGACGAAAGAGCAGGGTAAAGGCACCGGGCTGGGTCTGGCCACCGTGTACGGTATAATTAAACAAAACAATGGGTACATTAATGTTTACAGCGAACCAGGCAAGGGAACGACGTTCAAAATCTACTTTCCCCGCCATGCCGGCGTAGTCAGTGAATTCGGAGAACATGCCCCGGAGGAAATCCCACGGGGTCATGGAGAAACCGTTTTAATAGTCGAGGACGAGTCGGCTATCCTTAAAATGACGATGAGCATTCTCACGGGCCTGGGCTACTCGGTAATAGCAGCAACTACCACCGGCATGGCCATTGAACTGGCAGATAAACACACGGGACAGATTCAGCTGCTTCTAACCGATGTCGTGATGCCCGGAATGAACGGGCGTGACTTAGCCCATGTCCTGTTGTCAAGCTACCCGCACCTCAAGACACTATTTATGTCCGGTTACACGGCCAATGTGATCGCCCATCGTGGTGTTCTGGACAAAGGAGTACATTTCATACAAAAGCCGTTCTCAACTAACGATATAGCCAGCAAGATCAGGGAAGTGCTGGATAGCGTATGATGCACCATACGTTGACAGGATATGTAGTGTAACAGGAAACAAAGAGAGGCGCGATATGAGTATTATCAAGGAATTCAAGGCGTTTGCCATGCGCGGCAATGTAATTGATATGGCAGTAGGGATCGTTATTGGCAGCGCATTCGGAAAAATCGTATCATCATTTGTCGCCGATGTGATAATGCCGCCGGTGGGCATGCTGTTAGGCAATGTAAACTTCGCCAATCTGGTGATAACACTGAAGCAGTCCAACGGAGAAATACCGGCGGTAACGCTGAATTACGGCAAATTCATCCAGACAGCAGTAGACTTCGTGATTATCGCGATCGCGATTTTCATGGTTGTAAAGGTTATGAACTCGATGAAGAAAAAGGAAGAACAAACCGCGGCCAAGCCGCCGGAACCCAGCAGGGAAGAGACGCTGTTGACCGAGATACGGGATATAATGAAACAAAGGTAATCTGGTACATACTGTTCGGGAGCGTCTCGCGCACCCTGAAGCACAAGATCAGCATACCGCTGTTGCTGATAAAACACAATCATCGGGAGAACAGATATGTCGGACACAAATAATAAAAACCAATTTCAACCGTAGAACAGCGAGCCGGTTGGGCGAAATGAGCAACGGGAAGAAGCGTTGCAGGATAGCAAGAGTAGTAAGGAATCACTGCGCGTTTCCGAGAAACGCTACCAGCGGCTGTTTGAAGCAGCCATGGATGGCATCTTGATTCTGGATGCGGATACGGGCCGGATAGTTGATGCTAACCCATTCCTGTTAGAGTTACTCGGTTATTCATACGAGATGCTATGCGGGAAACACATATGGGATATTGGCGCATTCAAAGACGTAGCCGCATCCAAAGAAGCATTCAACATTCTGCAGGATAATGAATACATCCGCTATGAGAATCTGCCTCTGCAGACAAGAAACGGACAGGCAAAAGATGTAGAGTTTATCAGCAATGTTTACCTTGTAGAGGATCGGAAAGTGATCCAGTGCAACATCCGGGATAATTCCAGACACAGGCGAACAGCGAAGGCCCTGGAAAAGAGCGAGGCTATGATACACAGCATTCTGGATAACATCAGAATCGGTGTGGCACTGATCAGTCCCGGAATGGAGATATTAGAGCTGAACAATCAGATGCGCGAGTGGTTCCCCACTATTAAACCGGGAAAAGGCTGCATCTGTTACCGGGAGTTCAACGACCCTCTCCGCGAAACGTTATGTGAATATTGTCCGACCAAATATACATTGCAGGACGGTATGGTGCACGAAGATACGACACATACTCCTCAGGGAGAGGGGGGGCGCAACTACCGCATCGTATCATCTCCGATTTTTAACCAAGCGGGGGAGGTAACAGCCGTGATTGAGATGGTTGAGGACATCACTGAGAAACTCGCATTAGAGTCTCAGTATCTGCAGGCACAGAAGATGGAAGCGGTGGGGCAGTTGGCGGGAGGAGTAGCACACGATTTCAATAACATGCTCAGTGTGATATTAGGATACTCGGAGATAGCGATGACAATGGTAGATCCAACCCAACCACTGTATGCCAGTCTTGAAGAAATCTTCAAGGCTGCAAAAAGCTCCGCGGAAATAACCCGGCAGCTGTTGACCTTTGCGCGCAAGCAGACAATCGAACCGGTAGAGACAAACCTGAACGACGAAGTGGAAAGCATGCTCAACATGCTCCAGCGGCTGATAGGCGAAGATATAGAGTTAACCTGGCTGCCCGGGTCAGATCTGTGGCCGATCAAAACGGACCCGGGCCAGGTCAATCAAATTCTGGCAAATCTTTGTGTCAACGCCAGGGACGCAATCGCCAGTGTAGGCAAACTGACGATAAAAACCGAGAAGCTCAGTTTTGACAAGCACTTCTGCGATCATCATGCCGGGTATGCCGAAGGAGACTATGTGCAATTGAATGTGAGCGACAACGGATGCGGCATGGAAAAGGAAATACTGAATCGGATATTCGAACCGTTTTTCACTAGTAAAGAACTTGGACAGGGAACCGGGCTGGGACTATCTACCGTGTATGGCATAGTCAAGCAAAACAATGGATTCATCAAGGTTTTCAGCGAACCGGGACAGGGAACGACATTTGCGATCCACGTGCCCCGCTACGTGGCCGACGTTAAAGAACCGGGGCAGGAAAGCGATGCTGAAATTCCAATAAGCAGTGGTGAGACCATATTACTGGTGGAGGATGAGACCGCATTTCTGAAGATGTGTAAAACCACCCTGGAAAACTTAGGATACAAGGTGCTCACGGCCGGCACGCCGGAAGAGGCAATTAAACTGGCATGCGAACACGCAAGTGAAATACACTTGGTAATCATCGATGTAATCATGCCGAAAATGAATGGCAGGGATCTGTCGGAACAGTTGCGATTATTTCAGTCTGACATGAAAATACTTTTCATGTCGGGCTATACCGCCGATGTGATTTCACAGCGCGGATTGCTGGATGAGGGGGTTAACTTCATCCAGAAGCCATTCTCGATGAAGAAACTGGCGGTCAAAGTGCGGGAAGTGCTGTGAAAATGTGCGGGAAGAAGTTCACTATTCGAGTTCGTTTTGTATACAATAGTAGAATGGGGATTGGAAATATATGAGATGTCGGTATCATTCATGGCTTGCCTGGTTAGCTGTTGCAGGAGGTGGGATTGCTCTTATTCTGCCGGTTTTTCTTTTGTATAATTTGTGGGATCACCATCAAAGTTCATTTCCTGCGAATCTCGGCAATGAAAAGGCGGCCGTGCTGCTCTCGCAGCATTCCGGCCGGTCAAACATGGTAAAGTTTGCTGTTATCGGAGATATCAACAACGGTATGCAAACGTTTGAGGCTGTCGTTTCACGTCTGAAGGAAGAAAATGATATGGATTTCCTGGTCTTATTGGGTGACTGCGCGGCCGACCCCAATCAACTCCTGCACGAATACTTCATCGAAGAGTTTTCGGAAACCGGATTAAAACTTCCGACATTTATTGTCGCCGGGAATCATGACGTGGAACCGGGCCGATTCGGGTATTCCGCCTTTGAGAATCTGTATGGTCCGGCAAATTTTGCCTTTCTCTATCATGGTCATTTGATCATTGGTTTGGGCGGCATCCACAGTCATGAAAAACTACAAGAGACGTTGGCTTTTCTCGAGAAAACACTGCGGGAAAACCGATCAAAGGCCAGGAAGGTCTTTGTTTTCATGCATTTCACACCTAACGCATCCGAAGACATACCCACGGACAGCTTTGAATACTCGCCGAAGTTCCAGGCTCTGTTTGAAAAGTATACGGTAACCTATGTTTTCAGCGGCCACTACCATCGACTGGCCCGCACGGAAGTCAACGGTGTGGTCTATTTTGTCACGGGAGGCGGGGGCGCGCGATTGCGGCAAGACCGATTTGCAGATATCGGCCTTTTTCATCATTTGACAATCATCAAAATACAAGACGATTCTTCGTCCGAGCACATCATCCCAATCTACCCTTCATGGTATTCATTCAAGGTCTTAGGGCGGATTGAACAGCGTGGATTAACCATACTTGTTCCCTGGGCTTTAAAGCACCCATTCTTCATGAGCACAACAGCTCTGGG
>CAZCLS010000419.1:0-4262 GCA_964499565.1 uncultured bacterium | reverse complement strand
AGTTTCATATCCCAGCAGCAAAGCCTGTTCGTTCAATGCGATAAATTCCGGCCGTTTGGCGGTCAGAAGCTTCATTTCCTGAATAACGCTTTCAAGCGCGACAAGCCCGGACTCGCGGACAACATGGCCCAGGGCAATCATACTGCAGACCTGCACCGATCCGAGTTCAATCGCCTGTTGCGTGAAATCGCCGCCGGCTATTGTTACTCCAGCCGGGGGGCGCTCATCCGGTGTTATCAGGGTCGTATTGATAACCATAACGCCCCCGCTTCTAACCCGGGGAGAAAACTTGACATAGCTGGGTTGATTCATAGCTACCAGCACATCAACGGCAGCCACAAGCGGCGAGGCGATCGGTTCATCCGAAATGACAATGCTGCAGTTGGAAGTACCGCTGCGCATTTCGGGACCGTAACTGGGAAGATACGTAACATACCTGCCTTCCGTCATGGCAGCTTGACCGATGGTCTTACCGATCAGCAGAATGCCCTGTCCGCCGAAACCGGCAAATAACAGTTCTTTTTTCATAGTCTACTAGTATACAAAATACCTCCCGCGCGTACAATCCTTTTTTGTGGGAAATGTCTGGAAGGATATAAACCGGAAGTTGTGCTACTTCCAGATATATTGCGTCACGAACGGTTCCTCGTCTCCAGGCAGTTTGTAATAATCATCTATCACTACCCCGTGGAATTCAAGGATCGTTCCCGTTACCCGGGCCAGTTCCGCCACGGAAATGCGCCAATCCGCCAGGGACTGGATTTCCGTGCTGAGCGCGTCCGCCAAGTCCTGCTGATAGGTCAATACCTGGAACGTCGTCGACTGGCCGACATTATATTTTTCCTGCTCTGCCAGCAACTGTTCGCGGGACAAGCGGGTCGATTCGCGCGACGCGTCGATCCTCTTGCGGTTTGTTCTGACACTACGGAAGGCAGTACGGACTTCGATCGCGATCTGCTGCATAACCAGCTGCACGTTTTCTTCCGACTGCCGCATTGAATATCTGGCCTGGCGGAAGGTTGCTATCGGTTCATTATAAAACAGGGGCACCTGCATCTCCAGACCCAGGGTCCAGTTGTGATGCCGCGCTTCAAACTGGTCATCAAACGCGTTACCGAAGTTACCACCAAGACCGGTATAGCCCAATGTGCCAATGCCGTTCAATTCCGGCAATAAATTGTTCTTGGCAACGATTAAACTCTGCTTCGAATTCTGCAGCTGCAGCTTCGCTATCTCCATCGACTGCCGGTTTGCCAGGGCCGTATCAATCAACTCTTCTTCACGCAAGTCTATATCATATACCTGCGGTTTTTCCAACGGAACAATATGATACTGCAGTTTACGAAAGGCTTTGGGCCGGAACAACTCGTCCATACGGTAGTTGATAATCTGTCTCAGGTTGTCCTCGGCGTCCAGGATCGCGTTTTTGGCCACAATCAATGACTCTTCGTCCCGCGCTATCTGAGCCTCAGCCTGAGTAACTTCGATTGGAGCCGCCATGCCGACCTTTACTTTAGCTTCGTTGATCGCCCGCAACTCATAGGCAAGCTGGAGGGTGTACTCCTGTGCCGCGGCGTCTTCGCGGTAATAGTATAATACAAAGTAAGCCTGGATTACCTGGGCAATCAGATTCTGAACTGCTTCTGACAGCTGTTGTTTCGATATCTTCCAGTCGTTCCGCGCAATGCGGATTGGCGCCAGATTTACATTAATTCCAAAGCCCTTCATAATCGGCACGACGATCGAAGCTTCGGTAAATGTAGTATAACTGGGATTGAGCAGGCCGCCTCTCTGGTCGGATTCCGCACTGGTCATACCGGTCCTGAATGTATATTCCATGCCGGTAATGAACTTGCCTGAAATCCGCCCGGAATATTCTGAGTTCACGGTCCCGGAATTGCCTATGACAATTTTACTGTCGCCATGCCCTATATATTTTTCATAGGGCCGCGGTGATTTTCTTCCCGACCATTGAACCAGACCGTATAATTGCGGATCAAACACACTGCGCGCGCGGCGGATGCCTTCATATGATATCGAGGGATTATAGCGTTCGATCGTCAGACCCAGGTTGCGGGCCAGACCCATCGCGATACATTCACTGAGCGTCATATAGATATTAGTGTGAATGTAATCTTTGTCGTCGTAGTCCTGGCTGATGGCGGGTAAGGCGGTATTGTCGGCGATCTGCGGGAGTTTCGAGCGACCGGCCCTGATATCATCCAGCGTGAAAGAGCCCGTGGTAGTATCTTCCGGGTCAATCGTGTCAGCCGTGCCGGCTGATGTAGAATGCACATTTCCGGTAACGATCAATGAATCGATATCAGAGTAGAGTTCCTGCGCGGTTTTATCTTCCGAGCCAAGGCCGGAACCGGTGCTCACTGCCGCCGCCGTTGTGCCGGTGTCAACTAAAGCGGTGAAATCGTTGACAATCGCTTCAGACACTGCACCAGTGAGCAGCTCATGTTCGCGGGTTTTCAGCTGCTGCTCTTCTGCCGCGGATATGCCTGTAACCGTTGTCGGGTCATCTTCTGCCTGTACACACAACCCGCCCAGAGCGGTTACAAAAGCTGCATATACACATGCCGTAATGTGAATAAAATGTTTGTTCTTCATCAAGGTCACCGAGTATCCAAAACCGTTAAATCAAAAGCGGGATTTAATTATACTCGAAAACCGGAAAATATGCAATATTTACAGTTGTTCGACCGTATACCCTTTCTTTTTCAGCAGATTAAGGATGCCCTTATCGCCAACCAGATGCGCGGCGCCGACGACAGTAAAATAGGTACCTTTGCGCCGCAGAGCTTTCTCCAGATTTGCAGCCATTTTTGTGTTACGTTCAAAGAGAAACTTGTCCATAAACGTCTGCATATCAGGATTTTCTTTCAGAGTCTGCTGCAATAACGCTTCTATTTCGGCTGGATTACCGGTTTTCCAGGCCTTGATGATTTTTTCAAATTCTTCTTTTGATTTTTCATTCTCCTGCAGGGTGTATTTCAGAAAATCTTCCCCCAGCCCGTTTATCAGATTCAGCTGCTGATCCATCGACTCAAGTTCCACCACTTTTTTTCCAGTCTGGGCCTTCTCCAGAAAATATTTGTCAATCCCGAATTCCGGGTCATACCCCAGTTCGCTCAGCTTCAACATCGTGATTGTCATCGCAACCGCGCCCGGCTTCAACTGGTCTATCGCCTGGATCGGCGTGTTGTAGCGAGCAAAATACGCCACCAGCTCCTCGTACATGTTTGATGAAATGTGGTTCTTCAACGAGTCCGGCGCGGTATACATGAGTTTCTCCATCATGGCCGCCTGGTCTTTCTTAGCCTTCAACACATCTACTTCCACTATCAGATACTGTGATTTATCAAAGGCTTCTTCCACTGGTTTGGCCATTTTCAGCATGTCAGGCGTGCCGAGATGGACCGAGCCCAGAAGAAACATGCTGCTGTTCGGCGTTGATATCTTCCAGCAGAATGATTTCTGACTGGCAGAGAGCTGTTCGGGCGCCTTTTTATCCGTTGTAGCCGCTTCGACCGTCACTATCGCGCAGAACGCTATCAACGCTGTTATACCGATATTCTTTTTCATATCAAATCTCCAGGTTACACATAATACTACATTACAAAATGTCTCATTCCCTGTCAGCGCGGCACAGCATTCTGAAATTTTTTCATCAGCTCTACCATAATCGGAAAACCAGCTATACGGGGGTCCTCATAGCTGTCCGTCATTGTTCCCCGGCCCTCCCACAGCACCACCATTTCTTCCGAGCCCAGTTTAGGGTCATAGGCTAGCACTGATAATATTATCATATGGGTGAAAGCCTCCTCTTTTTTGAGACCAACCAGAATAGTCGCCGGTTTCTGATTCCACATCTCTTCTTCCGTAGCCTTGCTGGAATAAAACCCGCTGAACCCTACATCAACGGTAAAATCAGCCGGCTCCTTCGGATCGAAAACCCATTGATAGCCCTTTTCTTCCAACGCGACTTTGGCGCGGTCACACATCTCACAGAATAAAAACCACAGTTCGGTTTCATCGTTCATTATCTCATCCGTTATCTCCTTTCCGGCATCGTCGTGGACGACATAATTGATTCGGAAGCGGTACATGCCGGGAAATTTCAGGCCTTCCGCCTGTTTGATAACGGTTTTATACGGCGAGCAGCCGCCGAGTAGGACCAGTCCGGCTATGCCAATGATACCTGCCAGTCGTTTCATCAGTTTTCTCCTGCATATGGTTAATTCCAATCACAAAAA
>CAZCLS010000418.1:0-4287 GCA_964499565.1 uncultured bacterium | reverse complement strand
GATGCGCTGGTAGCAGGTGGAGCGGACCGGATTGCGGCCTGGAACGTAAAGACCGGCCAAAAAATCTGGCAGGCGGATGTTGACGGCCGGGTGCGTGGATTAGCCTTAGCTGATAGAAGATTATATGCCGCGACAGACAAAGGGACGATACTTTCATATGCCCCGCTTAATTTGTCCCGGGTGGAACAGAACGTCGGTCCCGGTATTTCCGCGCAAGCAAAGAGCAACACACCTGTTTCGGACAACTATAGAAAACTGCGGGCGTATGTAGCCAATCCTGACGCATGCAGAGGATACGCCTTGATAGTGGGAGAACCGGATGCGCGCCTGGCAGAAGCGCTGGCGGCTGAAACACGGTATAAGATTATCTGTCTTCTGCCTGATGAAAAAACAGTGCAGACAGAACGTACCCGGTTGCTGCAGTCCGGCAGTCTGTATGGATCGCGCATTACACTCCACAGCGCACCCGCTTCCGGGCAGCTGCCGTATGGAAACTATTTCGCAAATCTCACTCTTGTGACCCGCAGCGCTCACGGCATCAATCCGAATGAATTATACCGCGTAACACGGCCGGCAGGCGGGATGCTGGTGTGTATGGATGACGCGGGAACGTTACTGAAGGAGATACAGGAACAGGAGCATGTTCCTGCATCTGCAATCAGAAAAACCGGGAGCGGGGGAGCGATAGTCAAGGACAAATTATCCGGCGGCTTCGATTGGGATTCGACGTACGACCGCGACCAGCTGGTTAAATGGCCTTTAGAACTGCTGTGGTTCGGTGAACCAGGTCCGGCCCGCATGGTCGCGCGGCACTGGAAAGCCCCGACCCCGGCCTATGCCAACGGCCGTTATTTCGTTATCGGTCCCTATCACCTGATCGCCGTGGACGCCTATAACGGGTATGAATTATGGTCGCGGCAGATCGGCGGTCATTCGGTCTACCGGACAGTAGCGTTTGCCGCTGATGACGACATGGTCTATGTTAATTTTGACGGTTATTGTGTTGCATTCGATGCACAGACCGGAGCAGTGAAAGGAGTGTACGGCCAGCGCAAACAGTCGCCCTGGATAGAATTGGCAGAGCCGCAGACATTTGTTTTCAGCAATGCCGTTCGCGCCTGCGGAACGATGACAATGGCATCTCGGCCGGAAGGTCTGGCATTGACGTTGCGGACGATACCGCCGCCTCCGCCGGTCGGGAAGGAGCGCCGGGAACCTGGCGTGCCGGAGTCATGGGAACTGCATTTTGATTTCCGACCGCCCAATGCATGTTTTGGCGAAGATTCCACTGGCTTGTTCCGGATTGCGTTCTCGGCTGAAACGGGAGAGCGGCAGGAGATTCTTTCTTTGCCCGCACCGCCATTGACGATAACAAAAAATAAGGTTTCGTCCGGCAATGAACTGACCGTAATACTAGGATGGGATGATCTCAAAACATTTCTCGGTAGTGATCCGGCGGGTTTCCAGTTTGCGGCGACGATGTATACCGGCAGTCCCGACCGGCGCTTTGGACGGATAGAGCAATTTGCCAATGGCATGAACAGTTTTCTGAACAGCGGCTGGGCAGTGTGCGTGCTGGATGAGACGCGCACAAACGAACTCGTGGCGGCAAGCATCCCGGTGAAGGAAGGCACACTGGACGAGTTGCCGGCCTATGCAAAAACCTGGCCGCGGCAGCCGACCCAGTACACTGCCGGCTGGACAATTGATGCCATGGACCGGTATGAGATAACATCCTGGCCCCCGGTAGAGCGCGATGAGATACCGGCGGTCCGCACGATGCCGTTAACCGGCTTAGAAAGTCCGCGAAGCTACAGCAGGTCGTATGGCTGTTGCGGCACGATCTCGTCGATGAGCATGGACTTTCTGCGTTCCGGAACAATCGGCTTGTACGACCGCGAAGACGACAGCGGGATGCGCAACTTTTCCGCGGTCAAACCGGGCTGCGGCATGACCATGGTGCCGGCTGGCGGTGTTCTGGTTTCGTCTGAAGGAGCAGCGGATTGCATCTGTGCTTATAATTTTCAGGCATCGCTGGCTTTGGCCCCGGCGGACAAACGCAAAAATGAAGACTGGGCCATGTTTAACGGTCGCATGCGCTCGGGCTTTATCCATGATGCAGCACTTAATTTAGGAGCACCGGGAGACCGCCGGGATGAAGACGGTACCCTCTGGCTGGGATTTCCGCGCCAGCCCGTCGCGTTAGAAAAAGGAATGTACACCTTCGATATACCCTGTACTCTGGAATATTATGACGGATTTGGTCCCTACCGGGTTAATGCCGACCGGACCGGGATCAAGGGAACCGACCGGCCCTGGCTGTTTGCTTCGGGGAGCCGGGGACTCAAAAAAGCAACGCTTAACCTTTTTTATAATGTGCCGGAAACCTGCCTGGCATTAGAAAACAAACAACCTCCGGTGATCGACGGCCGGTTGGATGATTCCTGCTGGAACGGCATCGCGCCTCTACAGGAAACATCCAGCAACACAACCGTCTATCTGCGGCAAGATGGCGATTGTTTGTATTTAGCAGCAGACCGCGCCGGAGTAATCGACCGGCGCGGTGCGATTACACCGTTCAGTATGGTCGTCCGAAACGACGGGGGCAGCCGTTTCTACCGGCTTTCAACTGATAAAGACGGCAAAGTACAAACAGCTCTGCTGGATTACAGCTTTGATGTGCCGCGCATGACTGATGTTTGTGTTGACGGTTCCGATGCGGAATGGGGAAGTGACGGATTCCGGGTTCCGCTAGGCACGTCCGCTGTCTGCCGCTTCGCCTGGAATGATGACGGATTGATAGTCAATACTGAAACGCCGCGTGGCTGGTTTCTTGAAAATACGAATATGACCGGAATACTGATCCTGTGTGTCAAGCCCGGCTCAACTGATTATTACCAGTTGTCAATTGACACACGCAGCGGGATAGTTTTGACCGACCACCGCATTCGAACAGACGACAATCCTCCGCCGGTACCGGTCGCGCGCAATGTCAGCGGAATGATGCACTGGGGCCGGCCCTATGGGCAGGTGCTGAGCAATGTGCCGGGCCTGACTGCCGCAGTGGGCGGCAGCGCTGAACTTCTGACAACGGAAGCGTTGCTGCCCTGGGAAAGTCTGAAGATTACCCCGGAAAACGGCCGGGAACTATCATTCCTTGTGTTGGCATATGACCCTGATCAGTTTGACCCGCAATTCAAAAAAGGCAATGACTGCCGGCCGCGTATCCTTGAAAACCGATCGACAATGAATCGCGTTCGTCTGGCAGACAGAGCGGAGACGCTGCCGGCCACGGCGGCATTTCGGAGCAAGCATTACGGCTATGACATGTACCAGCTTGAAATTCCATTAGAGCAGCAGAAGCTTGATGAAACAGACAGCACTTGCGCGGTGAATACTGCTGACAACACCATGCGTGTTGAGCTGGCTGTACCCTGGCAGGAACTGGCCCGGCTGGGAATTCAACCTGATAATCTTGATATCGCAGTGGATTCACCCGCGGTCCCGGCAGGTCTGTTTGAGCAGGCCGAGAGAGCATTCAGCAGCCAGGCGCATTCAGTGTATGCTCAATCGATGATACCGCGGACACGGAGCTATACCGTCCGGCTGTATTTCATTGAACCGGATGATATCGGCAGTGGAGAACGGGTGTTTGATATATTTCTGCAAGGGGTAAAAGTCGCCGGAAATGTTGATATCGTGAAGGAAGCTGGTGGACCGGGGCGCGCGCTGGTTAAGGAATTCAGCGGCATCAAAGCGGAACGGGAATTAACCGTAGAATGTATACCGTGCACGTCGCAACGCACTGGTAGTACCGTGCCGATCGTGAATGCATTCGAGATGTGGAGTGAAGGAGATGTGGAATAATATGTAGGGGCGGACCCGTGTGTCCGCCCATATGGAGTGATGGGGTAGTCAGTAGTAATCAGGCTTTATGGGGCCCCGGTCGGAAGACCCCTCCGGGTTCATCCCGGGGGTGAATGAGTTTCAATGATGCAGCCGGAATTACCATTCTCCACATGGGGTAGTCAGCAGTAAGCACGCTTGAAGGGGAATCATCTGGAATTCCGGCTTGCAGCACGCTGACACTCCGGATGACTCCCCCAGAAGCATGAGACAGACTGACTGCCCGGGAGTATGCGGGGGAAGACAGTCTTGCTGATGGCAAACTGATTCACCGGCCACGCAAGGTGACCGGGGTCTTTTAGTAGGAACGCCAAACGTGATGAAGCTTATCTGATTCACCGGCGATACCGCCACCGGCGTGTATCACCGGGGTCTTTCAAT
>CAZCLS010000417.1:0-4304 GCA_964499565.1 uncultured bacterium | reverse complement strand
TGTGCCGCGGCGGCCATGCGCTTGAAATGACCAAGTGGTTCAACACAAATTATCACTACCTGGTCACCGATTTTTCTGAGATACCGACGCCTGCGCCGGCCCTGCATCGCAATCTTCCGCGTGAAGCCCAGGATCGCCATGGTGAAGGAATTCCAGCCTGCATTGGTCCTTTTACCTTCCTTAAATTATCAAAAGGTGTTCCTGCAGCCTCCTTCGGTTCGATGCTGGATGCGCTTGCCGACGTCTACTGCAGCATGCTTTCAGAATTGAAAGAAATCCAGATTGAAGAACCGGCTTTTGTGCTGGAATTGTCCCGCGAGGAAATTGACCTGATTAAAAACGTCTATGCCCGTTTAGCCGCTACAGGCTGCGCGATTACATTGATAACCTATTATGATTCTGTCGATTGGATCGAGGAATTGATTTCCCTGCCGGTAGCGGCCATCGGCCTTGATTTTGTGCGCGGAAAGGAAAACCTGGCCTGGATTCTGGAACATGGTTTTCCATCCGACAAAACGCTCATCGCCGGCCTTGTTGATGGACGGAATATCTGGCGCGCAGACCCGCTTGCATCTGGCGCAGTGTTGAAATCACTGTCACGATCGGTAGAAAACCTGGCAGTATCAAACGCCGCGCCGCTTATGCATGTGCCTATTACAACTGAAGGCCAGGGTCTACCCGAAGAACTTGTTGCCAGGCTGTCTTTCGCTGAACAGAAATTGCATGAAATCCGGCTTATTGCCGATGCCTGTGAAGGCAAGGCTATAGACCCCTGGCATCAACCCTCGCCGTACGGACATAACCAGTCAGTGCAGCAGCGTGTGGCAGCCTTGAGCGAAGCGGATTTTACCCGTTCTCCATTGTATGCTGACCGCTGTGTTATTCAGAACGCTCAACTCAATCTGCCGTTGTTTCCAACCACAACCATCGGCAGTTTTCCACAGACGACAGATGTGCGCTCTACGCGTGCTGCCTTCCGCAAAGGCGAAATATCCCTTGACGAATACCAGTCTTTTATCAATTGTAAAATAGACGAGTTGATCGCTTACCAGGAAGAACTGGGCCTGGATGTGCTGGTGCATGGTGAGTTTGAACGTACCGACATGGTTGAATTTTTCGCCCAGCAACTGGATGGCATCGCCACAACCCGGAACGGCTGGATTACATCATACGGCACCCGGGCCTATCGTCCGGCGATTATATATGGCGATGTGTCCCGCACCGCGCCTATGACCGTCAGGGAAATTACCTATGCTCAGAGCAAAACCACGCGGCCGGTGAAAGGCATGCTAACTGGCGCGGTAACCCTTATCGCCTGGAATTTTGTGCGCGAAGACATTCCCGTTCAGGAAGTCGCCTGGCAGCTCGCGCTGGCCTTGAAAGACGAAATAGCCGACCTGGAGAAGGCCGGAATCTCAATTATTCAGGTTGACGAAGCCGCCTTCAAAGAACGCGCTCCCGTTAAAAAACGAAACTATACCGGGTACTTTGACTGGGCCGCGAAAAGTTTCCGGCTGACTACCGCATCCGTCCGGCCCGAAACTCAGATTCATTCCCATATGTGCTATTCAGAGTTTAATGACATCATCGACCAAATTCAGGCCATGGACTTTGATGTTGTCTCGATTGAAGCTTCGCGCAGCCATGGCGATGTGATTGCAGGCTTTGAACAGAGCTCGTTCGACCGCCAGATCGGTTTAGGCGTGTGGGATATTCACTCCCCCGCTGTCCCGACGGTCGAGCAGATGCTTGCTACCGCGCGGCGCGCTTTGAAGGTTATTCCGAAAGAAAATTTCTGGATCAATCCGGACTGCGGCCTGAAAACGCGCGGATGGAAGGAAACAACCGCGGCGCTCATGAACATGATCGAAGCAACCCGGATCCTGCGCGAACCGTCCGAATGAAATCATAGCAATCAGGCCGCCAGGGATTCGCTCTTTATGCTATACTAGTGTTATAACATTATCCGGTGTGATTCCGCCAAGGATGCTTGTAATGGTTTTTACTATTGTTATCATTGATATTCTGGTTTGCACTGTCCTGATCCGGTTTGTATTAGGATGGATTCTGGCTAATCGGAATTTGCTGCGGTTGGTTCTTTCTCTGATTCTACTCAGTGTCGGCGTGCTGCTGGTTAATAAATTTCACCTGCCGCTGGCGCAGTGGCTGTCAGCTACTGTTGCCCTGCCCCTGGCAATTCTCCTGATTTCGGTTTTTCTGCCCGACGTTCGCAGCGCTTACTATGCCAGTACAGCTAATGTTCTGCACTTTTTAAAAAAACAGGCCTATCCCGAAATCTCTCAGATAGTCGCCGAAGCGTTGCTTGAACTGGCGCAGCGGCGCTGGGGTGCGTTGCTAGTGTTTGTCAGGTCCGATGATGTTTCCGGCGCTATCGTCTCCGGCGAAGTCTATGATGCCAAAGTTACTAAAACCTTGTTAGTTTCGCTGTTCAATCCCGCCAGCCCCCGGCATGACGGAGCCGTCATTATCCGCGGTGACCGCATCGTCAGGGCCGGTGCAATTTTACCCTTGACGGCATGTACGAATGCTAAAGATTACTGGGGTACCAGGCACCGGGCCGCGCAGAGCGTCACCGAATTTTCGGATGCTGTCGTCGCCGTCGTTTCCGAAGAGCGCGGCACGATTACCATTGGCCAGAGCGACACGCTTGATGAATTAACGGCTCCCTCGCTTTCCGGCGTGGTAAACTGCTTAGCCCCGCACCTGCTATCACCGGCGCCCGTGTCACATCAGCTTGTTTCCAAAAAACGTACTGTTATGCTGTGGTTGATCTCGTTCGCGGCGGCGTGCATCGCTTCAGCCTCCATTTCCTGGCTGCAGTACTTCACCGAAACCGGCCCGACTAAACTGCTGGTAGTTCAGGCGCCGATATATTATGCTTCGATTCCTGACCATCTCTTTCTTGAGGATTGCAGTGCTTATGGGTGCCGTATTTATCTGCGCCTTGCCAAAGAAGAAAATCTGCAGGAAACCATCAATCTTGATATATCGCTTGATTTAAAAGATTATCCGGTCGGGAGTTCCGAGATCCCTTTGTCCCAGGCTTCTCTGTCAGGTCTCCCGGCTGCCTGGGAAGTTGAACGTTATGATCCCGATTCTGTTATTGTCCTGTTGTCCGAAGCCCGTATTTTGCCTTTTAGCATTGAGCCCAAGTTTACCGCTTTGAAAGATTCTCTGGAAATTAGTTCCTGGGTTGTTCAACCATCTAACATGCTCTTTCGGATAAAAGGCTCCGGGATTACCACGGCCGACCCGATTGCCACTCAGTTTATCAATTTATCCCGCATTAGCGAAGCAGGCACATTCCGCTATGAAAGCTATCTCACGATTCCTTCATCTCTGCGCCCGGTTGAAGGCGGTAAAAATCCTAAAGTGACGGTTATTGTTTCCGTGGCATCTGTGCCGGAAAAAGAAAAACTACCGGGATCCGGTCCTGATCAATAATACGCGCAGCTCCAGGTATCCATGATGAAAAAAATCCCAAAAACAACTGTTCCGCATAAACATTTTTCTAAAGCCGGTCTGCCCCCCGGCAGTATTCTGTATACCGGCCAGTATAAAGAAGTGCCGGTTCGGATTACATCCTGCGACTATGCTAAAGATTCCTGTCAGACCAGTATCGTCTACTCTGTGGCGGATATTCCTGATCCCCTTCCCCCCGGTGTTAACTGGATAACCCTAAGCGGTCTGCATGACACCAGTGTGATCGAAAGCATCGGCACACGGTTCAACCTGCATCCCCTGCTGCTGGAAGACGTCGTGCATACCACCCAGCGCTCCAAATGTGATGAGTATGAGAACTGTGTGTTTATCGTTCTCAAACTACTGGAATCAGATATTGCCACCGGTTCTCTTGGTATTTCTCAGGTAAGTATTGTTGTCACTAACAATATGGTTCTTTTGTTTCTGGAACATGACACACCTGTGTTTGACGCCGTGCGCCAACGTATAGAACTCGCCCGCGGGCGTGTGCGGTTGCTGGGCGCGGATTATCTGGCTTACTCCCTGGTGGATGCCGTTGTCGACAGTTATTTCGGGTTGCTGGAGGGTATGAGTGACTATACGGAAGATTTGGAACCGCTTCTGATTACCTCTCCCGGTCCCGAAATCCTGCAACGCCTTTATCAACTCAAAAAATTGCTGATCGCTACACGTAAAACCATTTGGCCCCTGCGCGAAACCATCGCAATGCTGGAACGGACGGATTCTCCTTTTATCAGCAAAGCAACCAAGCTCTATATCCGTGATGTTTATGACCATACTATTCAAATCATCGATTCAGT
>CAZCLS010000416.1:1730-4306 GCA_964499565.1 uncultured bacterium | reverse complement strand
TATTGCCGATATTTCCGCTCAGATATTTATTTCCGCGCTTATCGGTGTTTTCCCATAAGCCCATTACACGCAGCAGACTCGTTTTTCCTTCAGGTGTAGTGTTGTCAAGCATTGGATTCTCCCTGTGTTTCTGTTAAAGTTATCGCAACTGCTTTTTCATCGCAATCAGGAAATTTATGGCAATTGATACAATCACTCCAGATTTTATGCGGTAATTCGTCTTTCGATATTTCATGAAAACCGCATTGAATGAAAAATGGCGGCACATAGGTCAACGCGAATATGCGCGGTATGCCCAGTTCGCATGCGTTCTCAAGGCACGCCTCAACTAATTGTTTGCCGATCCCATGCCGGCGGTATTCTTCAGCGACGGCTAACGACCGTATCTCCGCTAATGTTTCCCACGCTATATGCAGAGCGCAGCATCCGATGATTGTTCCGTTTTCATCGCGAGCTACCATGAAATCACGAATCAGTTCATATATGGTTCCCAGCGGTCTCGGTAACATGAGCTCTTCCTGGGCCGCGTCGCGCACTAAAGCGTGTATCGCTTTAGCATGATATAATTTCGCAGGTATTATCTGTATCTTCATTCACTCAATCTTCGCAGTGTGGCACTGCTGGTTATCGTTAGTTTGGTGCCGACTGCATCTTCGGCTTCCAGTGTCCCGTCCGGATTGATTCCTCTCAGCCGGCTTGGTATCCATGTTTTGTCTACCAATACGTCTACGGCTATATCTATTTCTCTCCAGTAGTTTCTATATTCATCTATAATTTCATGCCCGCTCCATTCGAGCAATCGCGAATACTCTGTCATAAGTCGCGTGAAAATCCCGGAACAATCCTGGTAACTGCCTGATTCCGCCGCTATACTGGTCCAGCCGGCTTTGTATTCAGGTTCTGCTGTTCCCGGCCAGTTCACATTACAGCCGATGCCGATAAAATACCAGCCGATCGTATATTCTATCAAAATACCGGCGATTTTTTTATCCTGTATATAAATATCATTCGGCCACCGGCATTCTACATCAGCTGCAAACTGCTCGATACACCTGGCAACCGCGCATCCGGCGCTAAGCGCCAGAATCCCTGGAGCCTTTACCGTCCGGTCCGGCACTGCTAATGTAGTCAGTATGTTCGCGCCCGCCGGAGAGAGCCATGCTCGCCCGTATTGCCCGCGTCCTGCCTTCTGTCCGGCTGCTCGCACGGCAAATATTCCGGTTTCGTTCTCAGCCAGCCGTTTAGCCTCGTCCTGCGTTGAATCCACCAGCTCTGATTCGTATATCTGCCACGGTAACCCGTTCATCGCGTTCTAACATGCTTCTTATCATCCTTTTTAACATCCATGCCGATATCTATTGCCCGCACACTGTGAGTCAATGCTCCGATCGATATGCGCCGGACTCCTGTTTCAGCTGCCGCTCTTACCGTCTCAAGCGTTATGCCTCCTGTCGCTTCAAGCTCGATTTTACTGGTGTCCAGGCGCGCCGCCGTCAACATCTCGTCCGGTCTCATGTTATCCAGCATGAGTATGTTTATATCGAGCCGCAGAAGCCGTTTAACCTGCTCCAGCGTATCGGCTTCACACGCTATGGCGATGTCAGGATTATCTTTCCGGGCCACTGATATCAGTTCTTCCAGACTGCACCCGCTGAGGGCGATGTGGTTGTCTTTGAACATGACCATTTCGGATAAATTATTGCGATGGTTAACTCCCCCACCGCATCTGACCGCGTATTTTTCTAATGTTCGCCATCCCGGCGTCGTTTTGCGCGTATCGACTATATCAACTCCCGTTCCCGCTACCCGCACGGTATATTCACGTGTGATCGTCGCGATACCACATAAACGCTGGATGAAATTCAATACGATGCGCTCGCCCGCCAGAACTGCCCGCGCAGGGCCCGTAACGTTGGCAATGCAGGCCGATTCTCCAACGCATTCACAGTCGTCATGCTGAAGGATTACATCAACCTTATCGGATATATGAGCATACACCTGAGCGATAAGCCGCATGCCGGCCAGTACCGCTTTCTCTCTCGTTATAACCGATACCGTGCAGATATCCGCGGTGCTGAATGCGGTATTGCTGGTAATGTCATTGCTGACGCAATCTTCTGCAAGTGCAAGCGCAATGAGACGTTCCGCCGCCTGCTCGAGTTCCCGATTCCATTTCGCTCCCTTGTTCATTACCGTCTATTGTGTCAGTGTTTTGAAGCGGTCTTTGATCGTCTGATTGGCATTCTCCCGCAGTGTTTTGAATCGTGGATCCTGCCATAATCTGCGCGTTGCCTGACTCTTGTCCAGCGTTATCGCTTTTTCTATCGAACTGAAACTCTGGTCGATCATGCCGGCCGCGTTCTGGGCCGCCGCCAGTTCGATCCATATCTTCCAATTGTCAGGCTGAAGTTGAGCGTAACGCTGAAATACTTTCACCAATCCCTTCATGTCGTTGCGCGAACTGTATACCTGCGCCATAAATTGAAACGCCTGATCGTTTGTCAATCCTGTTTCACTCGCCAGCATCTTGTTGTATATCATGTCCGCCGCGCCGCGATTGCCTTGCTGTTCATACA
>CAZCLS010000416.1:0-1630 GCA_964499565.1 uncultured bacterium | reverse complement strand
AGCATCTTGTTGTATATCATGTCCGCCGCGCCGCGATTGCCTTGCTGTTCATACACACTAGCCAGACTGATGTAATCATTCATGCCGGCGTTAGTTCCTTCAATCACTTTTTTCTGAAGGGTGCTGACCGCTTTCTGCGAGTCACGCTGGCGCTTGATGATATCCAGCATACCATCAACCCGGTCATTCATCGGGTCCTTTACTTTGTATTCTTCCACCAGTTCTACCGCGTCATCATATCTACCGAGCCGCATATACATCTGGGCTAAACGCATATATGCTTCCGCGGACGTATTATACAGCCAGATTGCCTGGCGATACGCGTTTTCAGCTTCCTGCCACATGCTGTTGTATTCGTATAATCCCGCGATAGCAGAGCGGCATTTCGAAAATGATTTCTGCGCCGTTACATCATCCCGGAATTCTCCGCCGTCAATAAGTATCCGCCCTTTGCGCCCGGTAAAGATGTCTTCATAATCTATCTTGCCGCCATTGGCGAACATATTGGTCAGATTGTTCCAGTACGCAAAGTCCTTCTGCGCCATCTCCGGCGTCAGTTTTATTTTCTCGGCATTCAGTTTCATGATCGTTCCGGCCGGTTCAAGGTACGGATACATCCAGGGAATAACATAGCTCTCTTCCACGTAAAAAGTATGCCTGGCCTTGTTCTCCTTCCAGATCATTTCCGTCAGTATTCCGTTCAGACGCATTACCCCGGATACACCGCCGACGCTGATTTTGCCGCCTTCGATCTTAACGTCTTCTTCAATCGGTTCTCCCCTCTTCTTGCGGTCTTCGACATCTTTCATGTATATCTGAAATGACATCTCAAAATCCTGCTGGGATGGTATATATATGGTATCCTCACCCTTGTGATCTTCCCGGTCGGCATCCAGTAACGATAATATCTTCCGAACCGGCTGCCACACCGTGCGCGGTTTGCAGAACCGGTCGCGCAGAACATTCATGTAGGTTGAATCGGCTAATCCGTTCTGGGTGATAAGCCATACGTCCGGCCGGAATTTATCGCAGTTGATCATGTATAACGGCACAAACCGGCCCGGGTCGGTGCCGCCGAAAAATATCGCCCCTGTATCACATACTTTCAACATCTCGATTCCGTAAATATATCCGAAATATTTCTTGCGCAAATTCATCTCCCCCCAATGCTTGGTTGCCGGAACAAAGGGGATCGTTATAAAGCACAGCGCGATGAGTATGCTGGCCATATAACTGAATGTCTTGTTAAGCACGCCCGCCACAATACACAAGCCAACAACGACGAATAGCAGCGCGTATATAATCGCTGTTATTACGATCAGTTCCGGATGGGTATGAAACGTATCCGAATGGATCAATGCGTTTTTCAAAAATAATGGAATCTGAATGCCAGGTATGTATTTGTAAAGAACCGGTATCAGCATCAGCGCCACACCGTATACGGCTATGCATATGCCGATCGCCAACGATACCTTCTCCCATACGGTTCCCTTCCGGCGTGACAACGGAAACAGAACCGCAACGATAGTCAGCATCCCGATGCCGATCAATAATCCCAGGCCGCCGTGAGACATGACGAAAAAGACCCGGTTGATATATTGTGACGTTACATCCAGTTTGGGATTCATCA
>CAZCLS010000415.1:0-4314 GCA_964499565.1 uncultured bacterium | reverse complement strand
GCACAGGTTATCGCTAAAGATGCCTATATTTATGGATTCCCGATCGTTGAAAATTACATGACGATGTATGCGTATGCAATTGATAAAGAGGACAAGCAATATAAAGCCCCATTCAATACGCTGAAGAACGAAGCCAGAGTATTCACCGCCTCCGACACGAAAGATGTGACGCCGAACTGCGACATTTCCCAATCTTTTTTATGGTTGGATCTCAGGACTGAACCGATAGTACTGGGAGTGCCGGAGATCGAAAAAAGCCGTTATTATTCGATCCAGCTCATTGATCTGTATACATTCAACTTCGACTACATCGGCTCGCGGACGACAGGTACAAGCGGAGGGTACTACATGATAACCGGACCTAACTGGAAAGGCGAAAAGCCCGCGGATGTTGACAAAGTTATTCAATGTGAAACAGAATTCGCGTATGCCCGGTACCGCACCCAACTTTTCAGTCCGGACGACCTGGACGCAGTGAAAAAAATACAGAGCGGGTATACCGTGCAGACGTTGAGTACTTTCGAGGGCACTTCCGCTCCTCCGGCCGCGCCCGGGATTACATTTCCGCAGATTTCGACTGAGTCGGAGAATCCCCTTGCTTTTTTCGAGTATCTCAACTTCATGCTGCAGTTCTGTCCCGTTGAGCAATCGGAAACCAACCTGATGGAACACTTTGCCATGATAGGGATTAGAGCATCCACGAACTTCTCCGTTTCAACGTTCAGTCCGGAAATCCAGGAAGCAATAAAAAACGGAATAGTTGATGGTAAAGCGGCAATTGCCGTCCTGGCACCGAAAGCTAATTCGGCTGATATCTTTGGAACGCGGGCATACCTCAAGAACGATTATATGAAGCGAGCCGTAGCGGCCAATGTCAATCTATATGGGATATCAAAAGAAGAGGCTCTGTATCCTTTGTATCTTACCGATGCCGAAGGTGTGCCGCTGAATGCAACCAAAACGAACTATGTCATTACCTTTACGGCAGTTCAACTGCCGCCGGTCAACGCGTTCTGGTCGCTCACGATGTATGACAGTATAAACCAGACATTAGTATCAAACGCGCTCAACCGCTATCAGATCAATTCTGAAATGCTTGCTGATTTGGCTCACAATGCGGATGGTGGCATAACACTATTTATCCAGCACGAATCTCCCGGGGAAGACAAGGAGACAAATTGGTTACCTGCTCCAACGGGAACGTTTTACATGGTGTTGCGCATGTATTGGCCAAAGCCCGCGGCGATTGACGGTACCTGGGCGCCCCCTTTGGTGTGGTCTGGAGGAACAAAGCAACTGGCAGATGTTATCGTGCCCAAAGGATTAGGGACAGCCCAGGAAGTTAAACCAACGATGATAACCCAGGAGGCGAAACCGGAAATGGAGCGTCCATCACTCTGGGGTGAACCGACCGAAGTGCAGATTGGGATATACGTTGTCGACATTGATGGGGTAAATTCAGCGGACCAAAGTTTTACTGCCAGTGTATACTATCAAGCACAGTGGAAAAACATGTCACTACGGCATAAGGGACCGGGACCGATTCAACGGGGGATAAACGAGGTGTGGAATCCACGCCTGACAATCCTCGGACAACAGAATGTATGGTTGTCATTCCCGGAGTCCGTGGAAATATTCCCGAATGGCGAAGTAGTGTATCGACAAAGAATTTGGGGTCATTTTTCTCAACCGCTTGACTTACGCGAATTTCCTCTGGATAATCAGGTGCTCACGATTCATATCGTCGCCGCGGGCCTGTTGGAAGATCAAATCAAAATGATTTCTTTAGAGAACAATGGAAGAATCCTCTCAGGCCTGGCCGAAAAATTTTCAGTACCAGACTTTAATGTTTTATCCTGGCAGGCAGACGTGAAACCTTATTTTGCTCAAAAAGACGGCCCGGGAACCGCAGGTTTTCAAATGCAAATCTTCATCAAGCGAAGCGCAACCTATTATATTATGAAGGTCGTCATTCCGCTGTGCCTGATTGTGATTATGTCCTGGCTGCCGCGCTGGATAGATCCGAAACAAATTGGAACAAATGTCGGTATCTCCACGACTGCCTTTCTGACACTGGTTGCCTATCTGTTTGCTATTACAGTGCTGCTGCCGAAAGTATCCTACATTACACGACTGGACCGGTTCATCTTCCTGGCCACAGTGATGGTTTTTGCCGGCCTGATCCATACGGTCATAGATACAATCATGCTGAACTACAATAAGAAGATTCTTATGAACCGGATCAATTATGTGGCATGGGTTATGTATCCGCTTACCCTGGTAGTTGTCATTATCGTATCTTTTATTGTATGAAAACGGACATATGGTTATCTCTCGTAAAAAGAGCACAGAACACCCTTCTCATACGATGCGTGTTTTGCTATACTATACAAAATAAGTCAAATAAACGTTTTTAATCACATAAGGTACGTAAACCATGCATATGGCTGATGCTCTGTTGTCACCCGCGGTGGGTGGGACTATGTGGATTGCAACCGGTTCACTGATAGGGTATTGCGCCCACAAAACCCGCCAGGGAGTAGAAGACCGCACAATACCCTTGATGGGCGTTATGGGCGCGTTCGTTTTCGCGGCCCAGATGATTAATTTTACCATTCCGGGCACGGGCTCCAGCGGCCACCTGGGCGGCGGTCTGCTGCTGGCGGTTATGTTAGGTCCTTATGCCGGTTTTCTTACCATGGCATCCGTTTTGACCATTCAGGCCCTGCTGTTTGCCGATGGGGGATTGCTGGCGCTAGGGTGTAATATATTCAATTTAGGATTTTTCCCCTGTTTTATTGCTTACCCGCTCATATACCGCCCGCTAGCCGGAACGGAACCGGGTAAAGGCCGCATCCTGACCGGAGCGATAGCCGCGGCTGTCGTTGCTTTGCAACTCGGGGCGTTTGGCGTTGTTCTGGAAACATTTTTTTCAGGCATAACCGAACTGCCGTTCAGTACCTTTGTCCTGTTGATGCAGCCTATCCATCTTGCTATCGGTGTCGTCGAAGGCTTTGTTACAGCCGGAGTGCTGTTGTATGTCCTGAATGCCCGGCCGGAGATTATTAATGCTCGGGCGCGCACTACCGGTTCACTTTCGTACAAAGGCATGCTAACGGGGTTGCTCGCGGCAACTTTACTCACAGCCGGAGTACTATCATGGTTTGCCTCGACCCATCCCGACGGCCTGGAATGGGCGATGTTCCGAACTTCAGGGACAGAAGAGCCGGCCGCTCCCGTTACCGGTATTCATTCTACCCTCGCGGCAGTACAGGAGAAAACAGCGCTCATGTCTGATTATAGTCTTGCCGGAACCACTGAGGCGGGAGAAGAAACCGAAGCGGCCTGGCCGGCAGTTGATTCGGGTACCAGCGTAGCCGGCTTGATCGGCAGTGTGGTGCTGTTCTGCATTGCCGTGCTGCTTGGGTTCGCTTTGAAGCGGCTGCTGCCCCGTCACTCAACCATTCCGAACAGATAAGTTCAATAGAGAACGTATGGAATCATCCATAGTGAATATCGGGTATGTTGATACCCTGGCAGCTCAGAATACCGTGCTTCACCGGCTCGATCCCCGCGCGAAACTTATTGTCACGCTTGTTTATAGTGTAACCGTGATTTCTTTTCCCCACTATTCGTTGTCCGGACTGATACCATTTTTCATCTATCCGGCTCTGATGATCCCTCTGGCAAATATACCGTTCTGGTATATTGTGAAACGCATAGGCACCGTGCTTCCTTTCGCTCTGCTGATCGGCGTTTTCAATCCGGTGTTTGATACGACCGTGAAGATGCAGATAGGTCCTCTTGCTGTTTCCGGCGGATGGCTTTCGTTTATTTCTCTGGTCATGCGGGTTGTTTTAACCGTATCGGCAGTCATGATTCTGATAGCGACAACCGGCATGTACCGGATGTGCATGGCGATGGAGAAACTCGGCATACCGAATGTGTTTGCCGTTCAGCTGCTGTTTGTATACCGCTATCTTTTTGTGTTAATCGAGGAAGCGACCCGCATGGCCCGCGCCCGGGCGCTGCGTTCGTTTTCCCGCGGCGGATTGAGCATCTCGGCCTTCACTTCCATAACCGGGAATCTGCTTATTCGCACGATCGACCGGGCTCAACGGATTCATCTGGCTATGCTCGCGCGGGGGTTTGACGGAACTATTCGGCTCGTAAGCCGAGGCCGTTTTGGCCTGGTTGACCTGCTGTACGTTTGCGCGGTGTGTGGTGTGATAGTGCTGCTGCGCGTGTATAACATAGCCAGTATAGTCGGAAATATTCTGACAGGACCGGGACAATGAGCCATCATCTCATAGA
>CAZCLS010000414.1:0-4317 GCA_964499565.1 uncultured bacterium | reverse complement strand
GGAATATGTCTGGAACAGCAGCCAGCCTGATGTCGACGGCTGGCCCACTAACGGTCAGTCCGTTACCTGGTCCGCTTTTGTCAAAAACTGGATGACTAATGATGTTTCCGTCCCCTATTGCTGGTATCTTGACGGCACAGCCGTTACCGGCGGTACGGTCATGCTGGCAGCTGGGGTGCATACTACGGTTGATTTCGTGCGGCCCTGGTCATTTGACCGGCATGAGCTGACGTTTGAAATTGATGCCGGCAACACCCTGGAAGAATTTTCCGAACTGAACAACCGGGTTCAGGTGTATACTGATTCTATTTCTATCGGTCTGTGGGTTGAACAGGCCTTGTACGATTATTTTCATGTGTATCAGCGTTATCTCCAGGTCGGCGCTAACAGCTGGGAAGACTGGGCCCAGCGCCATGTCGACCGCTGGAACCAGATGTTCGAAGCCGCCCGCTTCGGCTCTGATACTCCCCAGGGAGTACTTGACCGGATCAGGCTGGATAATATCACGATTGTTCCTAACGGCGCGTTACCGTTAAACGGCGGCCTGCCGACTAATAATCCTGATTCAACCAACCGGACTATCGACCTGCAATGGGGCTTCACCGAAGGTCACATCCCCATGTACAACCGCCACACAGAAATCAGCGATACCAATCCGTTTTTCTTCGAAGATTCACTGATGCATGAACTTGGCCATGCACGCTACTTGATTGATACCTACGGGTTCAATGTGCATGACACGCCATCCTACCATCCCCCCCAGGGTACTCCCTGGAGCAATATTCTGATTACCGTAAACGGCAAACTTATCGTCGGTTCTCCTTATATCCCCAGCCGGCCGCCCTGGTATGATTCAGTCTATTTTCCCACCGAGTTCGGCACCCTTGGTTATGGCCTCATGTCCGGTCCGAAAAATATCGTCGATCATTACAGCGCTATTGCGATGAACCTGATTGCCGGTGACCGGGCGATCCGCGGCAATATGAACGCTCCCGGCAACATTGGTGTTTATCTGCAGAATCTGCCGGATGAAAACCGCATGCTGCTGAAAGACAATGCCGGCAATATTCTCTCTAACGCAGCCGTTAAAATCTACCAGGCCGGCTACCTTTCCGGTGTCTGGTACGGCAAGAAGTATGATGATATACCCGACCTGGAACTCTCTACCGACAGTCAGGGCCAGGTTCTCCTTGGCCGCTGTCCCTTCGATACCGATGGAACCGTAAACCATACCTATGGCATCGCTAACGGCGTCCCGATTATCCGGGTCGAAAAAGACGGCAAAACCGGTTTCGGCTTCTTTACGGTCATGGAATTCAACATAAATTACTGGCGCGGTATTACAAATATCGCTGATTATGAACTGCGGGTTTCCATGATTGGCAATGAATTCGGGATCGCCGGCGTTTACCCGTATGACGGTCATGTAACCCCCTTCTCTTCCGAGGAAATGTATGTAATTATTGACGGTACGAATACTGCCGCAAGTGTAAAAGTTAACGGTGTTAACGCTTCCTATTCCTATGGCAGATGGAACCGCACAGTAGGTCTTGCTAAAGGCACAAACCTGATAACGATCATTGCCAACGGCCGCAGCGGTGAAAGCGTCACTCAGTCGGTCTCCTATATCCGCCATGATTCTGTCCCACCTGAAATCGGCAAGGAAATTCTGCTCTATCCGTATCCCGATGCCCAGCTTGTTCAGGGCCAAAGCGTCCAGGTCAAATGGATTCGGCAACGCATTGTTGACGTGGCTGATGCCAACAACTGCACTATTTCCCGCTTGAGCCTTATCCGCGCTTCCGATGGTCAGGAAGTAGAACTGATCGGGGAAAACCTGATCAATTCCGGCCAGGTGTCCTGGTCTCCCCAACTCTCTTCTTCCGGGCCGGCCGATGATCTCTATCTGAAATTTGATGTGCGTGATACCTCCTATAATTCTACCAACCGGGTTATTATTCGTAATCCGTTTACGGTTATCCCCGAACCGGGATTCCTCGGCACCGCGCTTCTCGTTGCTTTACTATCTCGTTTTTCTCCCGCCCTTCGAGTCGGTAACGTTAAAACGGCCAAATAATCAATGGCATTGCTCTCTCTAATGCAACCGTTTCCATTTACCAGGCCCGGAACGACCCCGCCTGGTATGGCAAACGATATACGAACATTCCCGATCTAGTTTTTTTCAGTGATGAAAACGGCAGTGTCAACGTTGGCCGCTGTCCCTTTGATACCGACGGCTCCGTCAATCATAGCTACGGCCTTGCTAACGGCGTGTGTATCCTGCAGATTGAATCTCAAGACCGCATCGGTTTCGCTTTTCTCGAATCGTCCCGTTTTAACATTGAATTCTGGCGCGGTAATACTCTTTCAGCCGATTATATCATGCCTGTTCGGATGATTAAACGCCATTTAGCGCTCGATACCGTAAATCCCCCTAACGCTTTCAGTACCCAGTCCGGCTCGGTTTCACTGCAGCTAACACTCGGCAGCGCCAGCATTCGTGGTGTGCATGTTAATGGCGTCCCGGCTATCCCCGACCATGGCATATATTCTGTTACAGCACCCTTGACACTGGGCGGTAACTTCATGCACGTCTTTTCCCGCAATGAAACCGACGGTATCATGAACGATTACCTGGTCTATTATCTCGGCCAACCTCATTCCTTTCCCCTGTCGGTCGATCCTGACATGCTCATATCTCCCGCCCCGGGAGAATCGATTCTCTGCGAACCCGTTTCGCTCGCCTGGAATCCTGCCGGTATTATCGATCATATCGGTCTCTCGAACGTTTTGATCAGCACAATATATCTTGTGCCAAGCAACGGGCTTGAAACTGTCGCGACGGTCATGAACAATGTTCCCAATCCCTGGGGGTCCTGCCAATGGACGCCTCCGATAGAACTGGCCAATCCTTCCAATGCCTATTATCTATCCTTTGACATCCTCGGCAGTTACGGTATGTCCACCAATATTGTTTTCAGATCCAATCCTTTTTTTATTGTCCCGGAACCGGTTACCGTACCTTTCATTCTTCTCTGTGCGGTTATACTTGGCATCCGTCCCATTTTCCTTTCCCCAAAACACTCCGGCACTCTCAACTGACTTCCTGACAGCTAATAACCCGAGGGTCAGGTCTTGAATCTTTCCAGAAAAGACTCGGGGGTCAGGTCTTGAATCTTTCCATTATTTCATATCCTTCTTTTTATCAGACACTTACAATGACTGTTTCAAGACCTGACCCCTGCTACTCCCAAACATTTATAACAATTCCATTTCATCACTGATTTAGGATCCTGTTTGCATCATTCTTACGTTAATGCTACAATTAATCATATATAATTTTAATAAATGAAACGAAGGGGACTATCATGAAACATGCATCCTTCATAGCACTTTTTTTCTTGTGCTCTTTTATTCTGTTTCTCTCATGTGGAGGTAAAAATCAAAACAACCTTATTGCCGAACAGGATCTGATTGTCCAGAAAGGCGCCGGCAAATTTAAATATAAAAGTGAAGACAGCGCGGAAGCGCAGCAAGGCTGGAAAATCGCCGGAGAATGCCCCACCGCTTATAACAACTTTAACGAAATTCCTTCGTTTAGAATCAAAGCCCGGCAGGAAGGTGAAGTTGACAGTCTCGACCATTTCTTTTACAAGGATACTACCGGTGTTCTCGGCGCCGACGGTACCCGCTACAAACAACGCTTTGTCTACTATGTGAATTCCCGCAGTGATCATCACGAGCGTTTTCCCGCCTTTGGTATGTTCAAAGCCTCTATCAAAGACGGCAAGATCAAGTTTAATTATATCATTACTAAAGCCAATGAAGGCAATATGATGGTTAACATGCAGTATTTTGATGATATTAAAAATACCATGAGCGAATCGAACAAGTTCAAGGCCGCTACCATGCTTGGCGTCACCTTTGAACCCGGATCCGAAATTCACGATAATTCTTCCAAGGTAATCTACAACGCCAAACTGAAAGCTACCAAAGCCAAAATGGTTAATTAGTGACTCTGCCGGCTCTTCTATCCTGTGCGTAAACGTCCCTCCGTGTGGAAGTACATATGTTTCCCACTCTTTTCAGAATCGGCCCTTTTGTTGTCGGCAGTTATGGCGCAGCTATGGTTATCGCCGTTATTGCCGGTATCCTTGTCTGCCGCCCGCGAGCCAGGCGTTTCCACGTTGATCAGCATGCCGTAATCGAAATGGCAATTGTGATTATGGCGGCTGCAATCATCGGCAGTCGCGCCTGGTATATTGCTCTGCACCTGCATGAATTCAGTGGGAACTGGTTGAACGCCGTCAACCCATT
>CAZCLS010000413.1:0-4319 GCA_964499565.1 uncultured bacterium | reverse complement strand
TGTTCGGCACAGTCAATAAACTTGACAATGCCTTCGCAGGCACGATCTATGAACGCGATCAAGGTGATAACAGCCTCGGTCAAACCACACGCAAACCCTTAGGCCCGCGCGATTCCATTTATACCAAACGCCTGAATGTTCCTGGCATGCGGTTTGACGAAGGTTTTCCCGGAGTAACCGAACGGTTTGAATGGTTCACCATTGTCTATACCGCTGATTTTTATGTGCGGACGCCGGGTGACTACACCTTTATTGGTTCCGCCGACGACGGCATTGTCGTCTATATCGACGGCCGTAAAATTCTGGAAGGCATCTGCACGAAAACAGAAGGCACTAAAAAGCTGGATGTGGGTATGCACAAAATAAAAGTAATCTATCACCAGGGTCCCCGCTACGCCGTGGCACTGAGATTAGCGGTTGTCATGCCCGGCGATAATGCCGAACGCATCTTCGACCTGAACGACTTCCTCCCCCCGCCGGCAAATTATAATCAGGGACAAAATAATTATTCAACAAAATGATTAATGTTTTAAATAGTAATGTAACGTAATGTGGCTGCCGGAGAGCCGGTGGATTCCTGCAGACTTTTTACGTTCTCACATCAGGCTTATCTTAGCGATACTTCAAGCTCGCATAGGTGGCTGAGGACAGCCACCCTCCATAAATCGACCATGCTCTGGAGGGTGGCCTGCCTGTCCGGCAGCTGCCGGATCCCCGGCCACCACTGTGCCGCCTTTCACTTTCCTCTTGACGCGTGTGTTAGTATTGGGTAGACTAGTCGTAGATATGTTGTTTATACCAGCCGGTAACTGCTATGAATGTCTTCAAACTGCTTTTGCCTCTTCCATTGTTTGCGGCGTGCAATACAGAATATTCTCCGCCTGTTCAGCCACATCATGATCCCTGGATTTTACAGCGCGAACGCATGGTGACTGGCCAGATTGAAGGTCGAGGCGTTTTTGACGAACGCGTTCTGAACGCTATGCGCGCTGTGCCCCGTCATGAGTTTGTACCACTCACGGTTCGCGAATCATCTTATGCCGATCATCCTCTGCCGATCGGTTTTGATCAGACAATTTCTCAACCGTATATTGTTGCCGCAATGACCGAAGCGCTTGAGCTGAAACCTGACGATACTGTTCTTGAAATCGGCACTGGATCGGGATACCAGGCCGCGGTTCTTTCTCTGCTTGTCAGCAATGTGTATTCGATTGAAATAATCGAACCGCTGGGTAAACGGGCAATGCAGGATCTCGCGCGGCTGGGATACACTAATGTGACGGTGAAATGCGGAGACGGTTACGAGGGCTGGCCTGAACACGCGCCTTTTGATGCTATCATTGTTACGTGCGCACCAGATGAAATCCCGAAACCACTGCTTGACCAGTTGGCCGAGGGCGGGAGGATAGTCATTCCGGTTGGAAACGGGATGGGACAGCAACTCATCCGGGTGACTAAAAGGAGCGGTGAATTGCAGCGTGAAGATATGATGGGCGTAATATTTGTGCCGATGACCGGCAAAGCCCGACAAGAGTAAGGTGGGTTATTCCACAGGTTCAATTAATTCCTGCAGTTGTTTTACCAAGTTGGTATGGCCGTTGTCAAGCATATCCTGCAGCAGGGAATCTGCAGTAATCATACGGCGCAGACGCTGCCGGTCCAAGGCCGCCGCGTTACGGACAAAGTCTAATCCTTTCCCGGGCTGCTGCATTTCAAAAGCCAATGCCGCGCGGCGAATCCAGTTATCAAAGGAATCAGGTTGAATCTGAATCAAACGGTCCAGACACACAGCCGTTTTGTTCAGGTTCCGTGCCCGGGCATAAAAATCCACAAGCCATTCCAAAACGTCAACACAGTTTGTACAGCGGGAATACAGTGAATCAGCTATGTCTTCTGCGTGTCCCGATTCAGCCTGCGCTTCATACAGTTCCGCTAATTCCATTACAGCTGACGTGCATATAATGCCTGAACCGCTGATTATCGATTCCAATTCAAGAATGCGTTGAATGCGAGTTTTCGATTCCTCCAGGTTTCGCACAAGATATTCCGTATTTTCTGTTGAGGCAATGCTGTGTTTACATTGTTCAAGAATGCTGATAGCCCGGGTATACTCCTTTAGCGAAATGAGCATCCGGGCATAGGCAAGATATGGTTCCGGTTCATCAGGGCAGATAGCCAAAGCGTATTCATACACGGAACCGGCGGCATTGGTTAAGGTCATATACTGCAGCCATCCAGCCTGAGCCGAAGCAGCTCTGGCGCAATAACCGGCAGCCTCGCGCCAGTCTGGTGAGTCGGGTGTTTTTTTCAGCGAGACGGCAACAGAATTCCAATAATCTGTTACAGCAGTAATATAGTCCGCCGGCGGGTTTGCAAACGTTAACGCTTCCAGCCTGAAGACCGGGCCGCCAGGGTACATGAAAGCAAACAGGTTAGTGTCACCCGGTACCTGTTCCATAAAAACCGGCACAGAGGGATTATTGCGTAGAATTTTAAGAACCAGCAATTTTTTTATTTCATCCACATTATCCTTGCCTTTCAATGCCAGACGCCGGCCATCAAACGAAATTACAGGAGTACGACCGGTGCGTTCATACCGTTTCTCCAGGATTTCGGCATACTCAGCCAATGCGTCACGAATATCATCGCTCTCCGGCAACCAGAAGTTTGTACCGCAGATGACGCGCAGAGCATCGAGATAGACCAGGTCACCAACCGAATCCAAGGGAACAGGAATAGTAGGTATATACCTGCTGGTCTGGACATAATGATATTCAGACAAAAGCCTGACCGGTTCTGATGAGATAAGGAACAGTGCATTTGACGGGATTGCAGCGTTCAGAATATCATTCAGGAATTCCCCGGGTACCGATGCTGGATGAGGGGTGATTCCCGTCCCAAGCAGCGCGCCTGCTATTCTACGCGGATCGTTCAGGCCGATGGCCCGGCACTGCAGCGCGGCGGTTATCGCTGCGATCTTAGCACGGGTACGAATCAGGTGTTCAGCTATTACGCGGATCTGCTCCGCGCGCAATTGATCATCATAGCCTACGGCGACAATATAGGCATGCCAGCGCTGCAAAGCTGAGGTTAACTCTTTATAATCCACAAGCTGCCAGAAGGGCACGGCAAGTTCCTGGCGTTCCCGTTCTATGATCTCTTCCGGCCAGGTCCGGTTCAGCAAATCGGGCACTATCGGGGCTCCGTCAAAGACCAGAGCACCTTCGGAATCAAAGGCTTTTGTACCGATCAGCGTGCCATCGCTGCCATACTGCCAGATAAAGGCATGAGCGCCGAATGAATTTGCACACGGAGCACCATCCGGACCAAACAGTTTTGTCTCGGAGATACGAAGATCATTAGTATAGTCAAACGTATATTTCCAAACTCCGTTCCAGTCGCTGGTATAATTACCGTTCTTGGTACTGTAAGAAATTTCACGCCATTCACCATGGCTGCCGCGCAGATAATTTTTCCTGGCAATCCCGAAAACATCGTTGCACACATTCGATTCAGCATCAAAATACACGACACCGCACACAAAACCATTAGTATCATACTTGAACTCTTTAGCATGAACAAGGAAAGCGTCGGTTGAAGGTTTTTCCTGGTCCTGGAAACTGATTCTGACAACATCTCCATTTTCCCGGCGGACAATTTTCATGCAGGAATACGGCACACCGCGTTCGGCATAAGAGTTCGAGCACATAATCGCGGACAACTGTCCAGCTTCATTGAACAGCAGGTGATATGAGAGGGCTTCGGGTGTTACAACCAGGTTCGGCAATGTTGCATCAGGAGCAGGGTAATAAAAAAGGTAGCCAAACGCGGGCGGAGGATACGGTGCCGGTATCATTGGGCGATAAGACCCGGAAGAATCGCGCCGTGACAATTCAGCTGGACGGCCATGTTCAAAGCGCAGGCGCCAGTGTGACACGCGGCCGGCGGTTAACGGCTCGATAAACACGTACGGCTCGGGGAAAAAATCTTTGCTTTCCAGGCTGGGAATGGACAATGACGCGGCAAAGACAGTACCGTTGCTGAGGATATCAGTTTCAGCATATCCCGCAAGTGCTCCGAGGGCGCACCAACCGATTACCAGCATACAGATGTAGTTCATACCGTGGAAATCCCTGATTATTACTGCAGTATTCTACATGATTTGGCATTTCAAGTCAATTTCAAGAATCCGGTCCGGGGTCAACGACCCCGGCTACATTCCGGCTTGCAGGCTTGTGAATGTATAATGCAGAAGGCTGTTCCGATTTCCTTTCTCAATACTTTTAAGATAAAAGCGTAGCATACCATCCATTAATTTG
>CAZCLS010000412.1:0-4333 GCA_964499565.1 uncultured bacterium | reverse complement strand
GTCGGGATCGGCGCCCTGATTACACTTAGTGTTTTTCATGCCACGAGAGAATCACAGGCCTATAAAGAATTCGATCCCGCTACGTACAGCGGAGCAGTGGGACGGATCGAACTGCCTTTCGCTGGACAGGGTACGCTGATGCTTACTGATGAGCAGGATGGCAAGCGAATCACGATAACCTCGACCAACACGCAGTTTACCGTGCCGTGCGGTCAGTACCAGTTATACTTTTATTCAGCAGTACTGGCCGGTGACCAGGATACGCAATGGAATCTGAACTGCCAGTTATATAAAAAGCCGGAAAATATTAGTGTTGGCACGAACACCATAACCGAAATATCTATCGGGCAGTCGCTTACAGCATCTGTTAGCGCTGCCTTCCCGAAACCGGGTCAAATGAGTTTGATGTATAACCTGCAAGACGACCAGGGCCGGTCATATAGTTTGCGCAAAATAGATAAAGAAATGGAATCGCCCGGTTTTGAGATGCTTGACCCGCAGGGTACGGTGGTTTTGCGCGGATCCTTTGAATATGGCTGAGGCGGAACATGTTCGTATTCCGGGAGAATACCATCAGAACTGAAAGGAAACTATACAATCAAACCAGTGCAAATCACCAGCCCGTTTACGGTGAATGCTAAAGAAACGAGTGTGACGCTGTAGGGGAGGCGGTAAGTGGTTGATGGATAATGGTTGATGGTTGATGGATAATGGTTGATAGGTCCACGCAGTAGCCACCGTTTGTCCCTAAACGGTGGACTATTCCGCATACGCACCCCAAGCTTCGGGATAGGTACATCCCGGGAGCTGTCGAATCCTGAACTCAGCAAACCCCTCTGTAGCCGGTCTCGACCTGTCCGGCTTTCGACGGATAAGGCCGGATGGTGAGTGGCGCGTGTTTTTGCAGGCAAGACACCCGCATCGGAGATACTGGTGCTACTCGCTGGCCGCAGTCGTATGACCATTAGCGCCAGATCAGGCGATAGCATGGCTGGTCCCGCCAACGGCGCGGATGGGAGGGCAGCTCTGATGCGCGACCTGCTTGCATGCTGGCAACTATCAAGCGTGTCCCCCGTGTAACACATCCACCGTCTCGCTCCAACCATAACCCCCTCGCCATCGGCCACATTGGTTTGAGGTAATCAGTAATCAGTTTGTGATAGACCCCAGTGAGTTTGCCTCACCGGTGAATCAGTTTGGATCAAACCCAACCGTTCCTTCACCCCCACATTCCGGGCAGTCACAAACCCACATATCCCTCGGGGCATCATATAAAATGCTAAATGTTCCCCGTTTTCCGCTCTTCAGCATACACAAAAAAGCATTCACTCAACATACATTTCACCCACTCACCCACTCCCATCCCAGGGGAACCACGTGGAATGCTTGCTGTTCAGCCAGACCAGGCCACCGTTTCGTGACAAACGGTGGCTACTACCTCCGTCCCGGTGATGGTTGATGGTTGATGGTTGATGGTTGATGGTTAATGGTTGATGGTTAATGGTTAATGGTTGATCGGTCTAAGCACCCAAGCACTGAAGCACCCAAGCACCGAAGCACCGAAGCACTGAAACACCTATGGCGGCCCTTCCCACTTTCTCACCTTCGCACCTTCACACCTTCTCACCGCCCCCAGGCACCTCCCAGGAACCCAAACATCCACCTGAAGTGACTTTTAAACATAAATTTAGTACAATATTGAGATAGTAGAACATAAGCTGGTATTTTTGAGCAATTGAGAGATATGAAACTGATTCTGTTAAGTTTGGCCTGTTTGACCGTTACCTGCCTCCAGGCGGATGTAATGCCTGACGAGGAAATTGACGACACGGTCCGTCGTGCGGAAGAGATATTGAAAAGAAGCGACGCGGCCGCCACGAACAAAACTGAAGAGCTGCCCGGGGAATTTGAGCAGGAACTGTTCAGAACCCTGGCGGAGGATGCTAACGCGTCCGACAGTGAAGACCAGCCCGCGGAAAGACGCGAGGAACAACCGGTTGCCGAAGGCGGCAAGGTTGCCACGATCGGTGGCAGTATTTCGGACTTTTTCGGCACTAAATTGCCCAAGGTCAAAACGGTCCTCTTTAATGATTCATATTACCGTGACATGCTGACGACACCGGGAGGCAATTACGGGTTCACGGTTGTCAGGTCAAACGATTATACGCTGACGGCATCGTATGGCAACCAGTTTTTTTATACCAATGTATGCCTGATACCCCCGAGTACCTATAGGATCGACCTGACATTCACCATGCCGATCACGGTTTACGGTCAACTTACGATAGACGGGAAACCTGCCCAGCACGGTTTATTCCTGCGCCTGATCAGTCCGCGCGGCGGCCAGGCGGGAGGGATCGTGATGTCGAACGGCCTGTTCCACATCAAAGACATGACTCCCGGACGGTATACGATGGTGCTGGAACGGCGCAAACGATTTATCGACCGGCGCATTAATGAGACCCGGTTTTATTATTTCCCGGTGACACTGACAACGCGAACAGCCCGGATAACAGTGGAACGCGACCGGCGCAAGCTTGAAGGCACGGTAATGCTGGATAGTCTGCCCCGGCGGCATGTGGATGCCCTGGTCACGCTTAAGGACGCCACGACGCGCGGCCTGCTGATCCATAGGGAAGCTTACACATACACGAAGAACGGCTATTTTGCTTTTAACAACATCCTCCCCGGCACCTATTACCTGCAAGCCACGCAAAGCCAGCGGGAATGGAAATCGAAACCGGTACTGGTAAAGGTCGGGCCTAAAATCAAACGTAAAAAAGTTACGATTGATGTAATTCTGGATCCGCTGGCCAAAGACCGTGAAATAGAAGATTTAAAACGCCAGTTCATTAAGCAATAGGTTATGGAAGTATTTCGACATTCGCGCCGGCGCAGCCGGTATCATTCGCTGAATAAGAGCGAATTGCTCCGCAAAAAGGAATCGCTGCGTTCGGCCCAAACGCGGCAATCCAGAAAATTTCGGATATATGATGATATCGATGAAGCCTGGGAACGCGAATCGAATCAGATTTCATTCGATACATTAGACGAAGAACAGACACAGACTAAACAAGTACATAGGAACCCACATGAAGTTGAACCAGAAGAGGAATAAGAGTATGAATGTTAAAGGAATTTCCGGCATTATTGCCATTGCGTTGCTGGCCCTCGTGATGAACGGATGCGATTCGCGTTCGCCGGACGAACTGCCGGAACTCACTAATCTTGACCGGACGCCCTCCTTTACTCCCGCGCTGGACAGCAATGATGTCGTAGCGGTTGTAAACGGTGTTGAGGTTAAAGCTGGTCCGGTAGAAGAAATTCTGCAGAACCGGGTTATGCAGCAGCAGATGCAGAGCGGTACGCCGCTTTCCCCTCAGGAAATAGACCAGAAGCGCCGGATGCTGATTGACCAGTTGATCATTGAAGAAGTCATTAAACAGGCTGTTGACGCTTCTACTATCACGGTAACGGAAGCCGAAATCGATACACGCTTGGAAGCCGCCGCGGAACAGTTCGGTGGTATGACAATGTTCACTCAGTACCTTGAATCGGTAGGATACACATTGGAAGCCCTGCGCAATGACGCCAAAATCGATGCCAAAGCGGCCGCGATGATGCAGTCGCAACTCGGCTCTATGACCGTATCGGTAGACAAAGCCGCCGCGTATTACGAGGAAAATCCGGATGAATTCGTTTTTCCGGAGCAAGTGACCGCGAGCCATATCCTGCTGAAAGTCGGCCCGGAAACATCGGCTGAAGAACAGAGTAATATCGTTAAACGGCTGCTGGATATCAAACAGAAAATCGCGGCGGGAGAGATGACGTTCGGTGAAGCCGCCAAACAATACTCCGAATGCCCCAGCGCGGAATATATGGGCAGGATTGGCGCGGTTAAAAAGGATGATCCCGGTGTCTCCAAACCGTTTGCCGATGCCGCTTTTGCTACCCCAGTCAGTAATGTCAGTGATGTCGTCCAGAGCGAGTTTGGATCACACCTGATTTACATTACAAGCCATCAGGCCATGCACACCGCCGAATACGAGAACGTTGAAACGGCGATTGTAAACTACCTGAACCAGATCAAACAACGTGAAATGATCCGGGAATGGACCCAGAAACTGCGGGCGAAAGCGAAAGTGGAATACAAATAGGTTTCGGCGCTCGCGCAGACATAATAAGAAGCCCGCTGCCATTATGGCAGCGGGTTTTTTAGTGTGCAAACATGCACTGATCATAACGCCCTGTCACTGCTGAACGTTGAGCAAGCAATGCTCGCGTTAATTCGTATTATTCATAAAAACTCATGCTAATTTATAAAATAGTTGAC
>CAZCLS010000411.1:0-4344 GCA_964499565.1 uncultured bacterium | reverse complement strand
TTTCGACGGACGAGGGTGGATGTTTAGAGGGAATAGGGTATTTGGACGAAGGCGTATTTTTGGGAGAGAAGTCTTTAGTGTTACGGGTGACCAGGGAGAGGTGGTGGCGCATTCGTCATGAGAATGATTAGTGAGCCAGCGGGTAGCGCGCGAGACACCGTTGAAGTGATCGATAATAATCACGGTATCGGGCAGAAACAATAACCCTTTCATTGTTCCCACTCATCACGCAATGTATTTACATAGTCGAGGGCATCGACATTATGTTTTTTCCAGACGCCGGCGGTATCACGCAGCAGAGCATTACCGTTACTGTTTTGTTTGGCGGTGATGAAATCATTGATAGCGTTCCGAATGAGCTCAGAGACCGAGGTGTGATTGAGCCGGCTATAATGATCGAGCCACCCGCTACGGAGTTGCGGGTGCTACTTGTTGCATGCAGGTTTTGGGACTCGGGTAGCTGCCGTTTGTCCTCAAACGGTTGTTAGATTTTGTGAGCTGGTGAGTGCATCGTGGGAATGTGGGTTAGATTAAATTCAGCTTAGGTTTTGTGTTTTGGGTGTATGAGTTGTGGGAATGCGGATTAGATTAAATTCAGCTTAGGGGCTGAATTTGCAGAATCCGGCAATTGCCGGATTGGGCGTGTTGGTTTTTTGCTGGTGTGTGTGGTGTGGGTATTGTGAGTGGTAAGCGGTGAACATTTAGTGGGGTGAGCAGCTGAGACACCCGCAGCGGAGCCGCAGGTGCTACTTACTTAACAAGGAGTACTACTTATCGAAGATAGTTTTGACAGCGGCGGGTTTGACGAGAAATCCGTTATTGGTTAGTTCCAGAGGATTGTTGTTCTGGTCGGTCAGGCGCAGGATAAAGCTCCAGTCGCCATCGGCATTGGAGATTTCAGCCAGCAAGGTGTTTGCGCCTTTGTGTAAGGTGACCTGGACAGAATCGCTGTCGGGTGTTGCCGCGCGGCATTGCAGGATGTGCTGGATGAGTTCACCGTTGAGCCACAGACGCAGGGCATCGTCGCTGCCGGAGAGAATGGTAACCGTGCGGGGTTCATCGCAGGTAATGGTGCGCAAGGCATATGCGGTGGCGTGTTCGGCGGTATCGAACGGCAGATAGTCGTAGAGGTTAATGATGGCGCTGCTGGAATGAACGAGTGGTGCGTTTTTGGTTTGCGCGATAATTTCCCGGATTCGGGCGGGAGTGCAGGATACGAAGGCGGTGGTGGTAGTCCAGCAAGAGGGTTCGGGCAGGATGTGCCATGAGTGCACGGCCGGGGCATAGTGATCTCCCGTGTAGCGTTCTTTGATGCGGGAGACTGACTTATCGGAAACCGGCAGGCGCCAGAGCTGGAAGGCAGGGATCATATTAGTCCCGGTTGTTTCCGAGAAGATGGCGCACATGAGATTAATTTTATCGACCGGGGAAGTTGGAGGAACGAAGCAGTCAGCCTGCAAGCGGCGATAGGCACGGTACCATTGCTCGATTGAATTCCATCCATAGACATCGGCGATCCGCATAAAGAAGCTGAGATAATCATCAACCTCCATATACTGCCAGGAGTTTGAGCCAGCGAGGTAGCGGTCGCCGTAATAGCGGGCGAAGACCGAGACCCATTCATCAACAGTAAGTTTACGGTCTTTATCAGGGATCATGTAGGTATTACCGGGATGTTTCATACGGACCCGGTTACGGTCGGGTATATGCAGCAGGGCATAGACCATTTTAACATTGGCCTGAAACTCGCGAAAGGAGACATTGAAAATATACCATTGATCGACAGCATCATCGAAGACATGACCCATTTCATGCAGCCAGCCGAATGAGGGGATACCGTTATTGAAATCATCGATGGTCTTTCCGACGTAATGGTAATTGAGGACAATGGGATTGGCGGCATAAGCCCACCAGGGATGTGCGGGACATTCTTTTATAACGATGAATTCACCGGTAAACGGTCTGCTGCCGGTCAGGTTCCACATTTGCTGATAGGCCTGATCGAGCCAGCGGATCATGGTTTGTTGAGCGGGAAAATTTGTGTAGCGAGACTGCTGAAGAGAAACACCGACATATGAGCCGGAGAGGGTTACTAATGGTTCGGGCAGTGTGGCGACGGGGATTTTAACTGAAAAGGGGACCGTGCTGGTCTGAGCATTGGCGACGGTGGTGAAGCAGCCGGTCAGGATGGGAGTGGCTGAGCCGTACTGTTTAACCACACTGCTGAGAAGGTGACCGTGACGGGTGAGTGTGTATGTTGATGTTGGCGCGATTGTGAAATCGAGCGATTCGGCATTTGAATAACCGAAATTTTTCCAGCTGGATTCGCAGGCAATGACACTGACGGGATAAGCTGCGGAATTAGAAAAAACGACGAAATAATTTCCGTAACCATTTTCCATCCAGCCGTTGCTATTCCAGCATTCTGTTGAAAGGGAAATGTCGGCGGCATGGCAGGTGAATGCGATTGAAAGGAGGGTGATAAGGGTAATTGGCGCGTGGACAGATAATTTCATAATGGCTGGTACCTGGTAATGAATAGCAGAAATGCATAGTACCGAAAAATATACTATATCTATTGTAAGAAAAAGAACGGCAGATTTACATACTGCTATGAAACGATATGATGTAGAATGGTAACGGAGGGGTGGGGGGGAGAGTGGGGGAAGGGGATTGAGGGGATTAAGGGATTGCATGGGTTGCATGGGTTACAAGGGTTACAAGGGTTACAAGGGTTACAAGGGTTACAGGGGTTGCAGGGGTTTAAGGTTTAAGGTTGAAAGGGTTGAAGGCTGCGTGGCAGCCTTGGGTTGAATCCGACGGCTGCCGGATTGGGTTAAAGAACGCTGCGCGTTCGTGGGTTGAATCCGGTGGTTGCTGGAATGGGTTGAATAATTACGCTGAACAAATAGATGTGCAACTGTAGCCGGTCTCGTTGAGGCCGGTTTTCGACGGATGAGCCTGGTTTTTTGCTGGTGTGTGTTATGCGGGTATTTAAACGGTCAGCGGTCAGCAGTCAGCGGTGAGTCGCGGGCAGAGGGCAGAGGGCAGAGGGCTGAGGGTCGTGAGTTGTGAGTCGTGGGTCGTGGGTCGTGATCGGACATCGGGCATCGGGCATCGGACATCGGACATCGGATATCGGACCTTACCAGCAATGCACAAGACCGTGCATATTTCTGCCGCTGGATACTGCAGCTTCGGCGGCAAAACGTTCCAAGCCTATAAGGGCGATGCCGCGGTCAACAGTATTCTGAAAAATGCACTCCATATCATTGTATTCGGGCTGTGACATGTTGGCAGCATATACACCAGTCATTGTATACAGCCGGTCAATGTAGTGATCGCCGCGACCGCAGAAATGGATAGCACCACCACCGAACACGTTTAATAATTTCTGGTCATACGGCAGGATAAATTCGTCAAACATTTCAGGCGAAAGGTTCATCGCGGAATCGTCACGGAGCATGATATGGCCTTTATGCATCAAGCCCCAATGAGGAGAATAGTCAGAATAGGGGGGAACAATTTTTTCCCATTCGCGCATAAACTTGATATAGGTATCAGTGATCAGATCAAGCATAGAATGAACAAGATCGGGAGAATCGACCAACGCGTAGAAGAGGTCACAACCCCAGAGAAGCTCGCAAATATCCATCGGGCCTTGCAGGTCGGGGTGGTATATTTTAATGTAACGAGATACGTTCGGGTAGTCGGCAAACAGTTCGACAAAGCGGCGGCCCATGGCAAAGCAGCGTTCGCCAAAGCCGGTGTGAATGTCGGGAATGCCTTTATCGATAAGATGCTTGATAGTGTCAACACCTCCCGCGAGGGGGCGAGTCGTCGGCAGGGTATTGGTCTGTTCGTCCATAATGAACAATTCCGCGCCAAACACAGACGAGAGAATACCGGTGCCATAATTTGTACGGACGTTCAAGACGGTTCCGGCATTTTTTTCAAGCATGCTGGAACAGCCCGACAGTTGATGGAGGGCCATGCGGTCGTAGTCGGCAAGAGCTTCGTTGATAGAAACGATTGGCCAGGGCAGTTGGGGTGGAGATGATTTCTGCCGGTGGGGGCAGAAGAAATCTACCTTCGATTCGCCGTTAAGAAAGCGTATCCATTCATGCATAAGCGCTTCCTCAATCGCCGGGTCAATTCGTTTCTCTAAATCTTCAAGGTAAGGGCGTACCATGTCTAGAGCAATCCTTGCCGGTTAAGACAGATACTATACCAAATAAGCGTGGGAAGGGGAAGGGGCAGGGGGGGCAGAGGGCCGTGGACCGTGAGTCGTGGGGCGGGAGGGGGAGGGCGGGCGGCCGGGCCGGCCGCCGGGGGCCGAGGGGC
>CAZCLS010000410.1:0-4346 GCA_964499565.1 uncultured bacterium | reverse complement strand
CATAAAAACGGGTAATTATAGCAAAAAAAGGATTATGGGACAATGGACAGACTTTTCCCTAAATCCGCAATGGGATGGAACCGGACACTCGTTTAGTGATGTTTCAAAAATAGTACTATAGTCGTACACGATAATCGTGACCGTAATCTTAGACCGGAAAGAAAGAACAGATGAATGATTAAAACGGTGAATAGAGGTGGGACTATTCGGGCCCATGTTCAGCCAGGAAGGAGCAGACATATGCCGCGGCAGCCATGCCGGCGGCGGCGGGCACGGCACAGCAGCTTGGCAAGGCCGAACCGGGAGAAACCGGTCGGGCAGACTCTTCGGAAAACACAACCGGGAGAGGCCCGGCAAGGCCTTCACGATTGAGGGCTTTGCGTAGTTTGCGGGCTAAGGGACATCCGTTCGGGGTGAATAGGTCGCCATAGCGGATACGGGTCGGGTCGGTTCTCCGGGCGGCGCCCAGACAGGAAATGAGAGGAATTCCGTTACTGACACAATGTCGGATCAACGCGATTTTGTCGGGAACGGAATCAATAGCATCGACGACAAAATCGAGAGGAGGTGCCAGCAGAGATTCGGCTGAAGCGGAACAGAAGCGGACGGGTTGCGCGTCGATGATCAGGTCTGGATTAATATCAGCCAAACGCTGCGCGGCAGCATGAACTTTGAACAAGCCGACGGTGGATGATAAAGCCCACAATTGCCGGTTAAGGTTGGATAAATCGATGGTATCGCTATCGACCAGGAGCAGAGAGCCGATACCTGAGCGAGCAAGAGCTTCCGCGGCATATGAACCGACGCCGCCGATGCCGATTACGGCCACACGTGAGCGGGCAAAAGCAGCGAGGGTTTTAGAACCATATAACAATTCTGTTCTGGCAAAGCGGTCATTCATAATAATTATTGTAGCAAAACATGTTCAATAAGTGGGAAATAGTTCTAATTATCCACCGGCTCTTTCGGCAAAGCCGAAATCTCCGTCGGCCACATTTTCTCCAGATATGAGACAGCTACAACAACTGGGTCCTCCGCGATTAGAAAGGGAGGTGGAAAAAGTGGATGGCATTGCGGGCGGTCAATTCAGCCATCTGGTTGAAAGGGATATTTTTAACATGCGCAAGAGCAGCGACAATTTCGGGGATATTGGCGGGAGAAGAGGTAGGCGGTTTGTTACGGGCAGTACCGATAAAGGGGCTATCGGTTTCGGTAAGAATCCGGTCGGCGGGAACGAATTCAGCTAAAGCAACGACTTTGCGGGCACGGGCGCGGGTAATCACGCCGGAAAAGCCGATATAGCACCCAAGGTCGAGAAAGGGTTTAACCTGTTCATGACTGCACGAGCAACTATGCAGCACGCAAGGCACATCGGAGAACTCGCGGCACAAAGGGAGGAGATCATCGAAAGCGCGGCGGCAATGGATAATTGCAGGCAAATTATGTTTTTGAGCGAGAGCGAGTTGGTGGTTGAAAACGTATAATTGGCGGGGGCGATCGAAGTCCGGAGAAGAATAATCAAGGCCGATTTCTCCGATGGCAACACAATGTGGAAGGAGAAGAATATCATCAGGGAAGGGTAGGGCAGAATCGGGAATAAAGAGGGGATGGAAGCCAGGAGCGAAAAAAACATTATGCTGAGAAGCGGCAATTTCAGCTGCAATGAGGCTGGATTCACGATTATATGCCGGGACGACATACGCGGTGACACCCGCGGCGCTGGCGTGGGCGAGGACAGAAGGCAAAGCCGAAAAGATAGGCTCATTAGTCAAGTGGGTATGAGAATCGATCATATAAGTATTGTAGCAATTCCTATTGCAAGAAAAAAGACCTTTTTGTACAATGTAGAACGTATAGAACAGACATTATTATAAAAAAATACAGAACGAGGAGAATATGTACGTAGCGAGTGATTTAAAAAAGGGATTGAAATTAGAGATAGACGGCGAGCCGTATCTGATCACGGATTTTGATTTTTCAAAACCGGGGAAAGGGCAGGCGATATACCGGGTCAGGATGAAAAACATGTTAACGGGATTCAGCATGGATAAATCGTACCGGTCAAACGACAAGTTCAAGCCGGCGGATGTAATCTCGACAAAGATGGAATATCTATATTTTGACGGGCACAACTACTGTTTCATGAATCCCTCGACGTTTGAGAATCACCTGGCGGACGAAGCGGTGATAGGCGCGAACAAGGGGTATCTGCTTGAAAACACGGAAGTGGATGTAGTCTTTTATGGCGAGCGGATCATCGACGTTTCCTTGCCGCCGTTTGTGGAACTGCAGATCGTGAAATCCGATCCGGGGGTACGGGGCGACACGGCGACGAATGTAACCAAGCCCGCAACGCTTGAGACAGGAATAGAAGTTCAAGTGCCGCTGTTTATCGAGTCGGGTGAATATATCAAAGTTGACACACGCACGGGTCAGTATGTTGAACGGGTAAAGCGATAAAGGCGCTAGTACCGGCCGAACCCCAAATCCGCGATGAGATGGAACTGGACACAAGTTTGTTGAAACAGAAAAAGGCGAATCTGGCGTGCCGGGCCCGGATACTGAGGGCGGTACGGACATATTTTGAGCAGCAAGGATATCTGGAAGTAGAAACGCCGGTACGCATGCGGGCTCCGTTGCCGGAGAGGCACATAGATGCCATCGGCACAGAGGGGCTGTATCTGGCGACATCACCCGAGCCGCACATGAAGCGAATGCTCAGCGTGGAGTTTCCAAAGATATTCCAGATAACGAAATGTTTCAGGGCAGGCGAGTCAGGCAGAAAGCATCATCCTGAATTCAGTATGCTCGAGTGGTATCGGGTGGGAGCGGAGTGCGCGGACCTTGTGGGAGAACTGCGGCAGCTTATCAAGGCAGTAACTGAAGCGGCGGGCAACGGGACAACAATACGGTATGGGGAATGCACCGTGCAGACAGATTCGGAATGGGAGATACTAACGATTGATGAGGCCTATCGCCGCTATGCCGGGATAGAGCTTGGAGAGAATCCGGATGAATATGAATTTGACCGGATAATGGTAGAACAGATCGAGCCGCAACTCGGCTTGGAGCGGCCGGCGATAGTGTATCAGTATCCGGCGGTATTCAGTCCGATGGCCAGACCGAACAGAGAACGTCCGAGCCGCGCCGAGAGACTGGAGTTGTATATAGCGGGGTTGGAGCTGGCGAACGGCTGCGCGGAAAACACCGATTACGAGGCACAAACGAAAGCCCTGCGCGAGGAGCAGGAAGCGCGGCGGGAGTTGGGGAAAGAAGAATATCCCTGGCCATCGGCGTTTGCTGAATCGCTGGCGGAAATGCCGGAAAGCGGGGGAGTGGCTTTGGGGATAGACCGGTTAGCAATGCTGATGTGCAACGCGCAGACAATCGCAGAAGTGATAAGCTTCGCTGAAGAATAATCAGCGCAAGGAAGATAAAAAATTACATTCATGCACAGAATAAAGCAGTAATACACAGACAGGAGAACAAGGAATGAAACCAACATTACTGATACTCGCAGCCGGCGTCGGCAGCAGGTACGGCGGGCTCAAACAATTAGATCCGATGGGACCGTCGGGCGAAGTCATAATGGACTATTCACTATATGACGCAATCCGGGCGGGATTTGAGAAAGTAGTATTTGTAATCAGGCATGATTTTGAAGAGCAGTTCAGGGAAAAGATCGGCAGCAAATATGCGGGAGCAATCAAGATCGACTACGCGTTCCAGGAGTTGGAGGACATACCGGCCGGATTCACGATACCGGAAGGCCGCACAAAGCCGTGGGGGACGGGACACGCCATACTAGTCGCAAAGGAGGTCGTGAAAGAGCCGTTTGCGATGATAAACGCGGATGACTTTTACGGGTATGATTCATTTGAAAAAGTAAGCCGGCAATTACAGACGACAGACGTGGGGAGCGCGGACTGGTGCATGTCGGGATACAAGCTGAAAAATGTACTGTCTCCGCATGGCGGCGTAACGCGGGCCATGTGTGAGCTTGATGTCGAAGGATATCTGACCCACATAGTAGAATTGTTTGAAATAGTGCGCGCTGGAGAAAAAGCCGGGGCCGTGGACAAGCAGGGTGGAAAACATATACTTGAGCTGGAAGCGCTGACCTCGATGAATTTCTTTGGATTCACACCAAGCTTGTTTGGCATGCTGGAAGAAGGCTTTGCGGAATTTTTAGGCCGGGAAGGGAAAGAGATGAAATCTGAATATCTCATTCCGACAATCGTCAACGAGTTGACCGCGGCGAAGAAGGGCAGAATGAAAGTGCTGTCATCAGAAGACAGCTGGTTTGGGGTAACCTATCCTGAAGACAAGGGGCATGTGCAGGAAAA